>CAYWTT010000278.1:0-5702 GCA_964461245.1 uncultured Prolixibacteraceae bacterium
GAAACGGGTTCCGGTAACCCTGACGTGCAATTTACCCAGCCCGACAATAAACGGGTGCTTCAGATCTTCTTTTACATCAAAAAAAGCCTCCCCGGTGACTTTTACCTTCCTGACCTTTCCGTTGAATGCAACCGGATAGGTTATGGATGAAGATGAATTTAACCATACTTTCGTGCTGTCGGGCAGGATCAATCTCGATTTAATACCGGGGGGAGTGGTGATTGTCTGCCAGACAACTCTGCCCTTATCCATTTTGCCGGGAAAATGCCTGCTGTAAGTCAGAAATGCCGAATAAAGCAGCAGGGGAATGGCCAGAATGGCCGCAATCCGTTGTACCGAAGCTAACCATTTTTTACGACCCTTCATTTGTATCCCAACATGCACCTTACGTAACGACTCCAGTGCATTGTATTGTTCCATTTCATGCAGGAGGGGGTATGCTTCCCATGCTTTCTTCATTTCCTGAAATTCCTTTTCATTCCCGGGAGATTCCTTTCTCCATGCATCGATAATGGCCCGGTCATTTTCTGATATTTCACCAGATAAATAACCGGGTAACATCATCTCATCGAAATCTGAACTACTTTTCATTGATAAACCAAACTACACTATAATCGTTTTGTTGCTCTATTTCTAAGACGATCACCCGTGCGGGCACACATATGAAAATCCGAAAAAAATCTGAATTATCCATTCTCTGCTCCACAGTTGTGTTTTTTACACAGGATCAGATTCCAATCCGGCCGGAAAATCTTTCACGATCCAAGCAACCAGGCAATCATCCAGAGAGGCATATATTCTTTCATGTTTTCCCGGATGATTTTCAGTGCATTGCTGATCTGTAACTCAACTGTCCTTTGGGAAATCTGCAGCTTTTCGGCAATCTGACTGTTGGATAGTCCATCGACCCGGTTCAAAAGGAATATTTCACGGCAGCGGGGAGAACATTGTTGGAGCGCATTCTGAACAACAAATCTCAGATCGGATTCCAGGATCATTTCTTCCTGAGGAACCGAACTCGGCTCTTCTTCCGAAAGAAGCTTTGTGCGGTATTTCCGGACGATATTCTGGTGCTTCTGCCAGTCAAGGCAACGGTTGCGGACGGCCGTGAAAAGATAGGATTTCAGACTGGACCGAATTTCCAGCCGGGAACAATCCATCCAGAAGGAGATGAACAAGTCCTGTACGATATCTTCCACAATCGCTCTGTCTTGAAGATATTGATGAGCAAAAGCACATAGTCCCGAATAATAATTGATAAAAACATAATCGAAAGCAAGGAGGTTCTTGCTTTGCAATTCCTGTATCAGCTTACGTTCATCCAACTTTCACTACTTTTATGCCACGCCAGGAGAGGTATTGCTATCATGGAATTCAAAAATAGATATTCCCGGAGACAAAAAAAAGATCATTTGGCATATAATTCGGCCTTGGAAAATGGTTTTTACTACCTATTATCCAGAAAAACAGGGGTATTCATAAAATGCCAAAGGCCGGCGGGGTATTTATTCCGGCCAGCCTTTGGGAAAAGATATCGGATTCTCCCGGTGAAAGACCGTTTACTTTTGAATTGAAAAATAATTAATCCCGGGCTTCAGCGTAATGGTTTTTGTTTTGTTGGTTTTGAAATTGGTCCAGGTGGCCTGATCATCACAACTTCCATCCCCATAATCCAGACTGGTCGTTTTTTCCTTGTTGATAAAAGTGGTAATCTCCCCACTCATGAAATATTTGCAGGTCATCATCCGGTACAAGGGTTTGGTGATCTCTTTTACCAAGGTCTTCCCATTCTTTTCAACCTTAGCCGACCCGCTGATCCATACCTGATCATCCGTATTGGTCTTCAGGTCTTTTCCACGGTCATAGATGCGTTCCCTGTTCCAGCCACGGTCACTCACCAGCTCCCCGTTTGCTGCCTTGGTGATCTTCAGGGAATGTTTCACTTCAAAAAGGTAGTACCCACTTTCATTGGTGCCTTTGTTCATTTCGCGTCTCTCACCGGCCACTTTCAGATCGTTGAACAAATAATCCACCAGGCGGGCAATGCGAACGGTATTCTTCTCCCAATACGGACCCGTTATCTGAACAATCACTTTCCCGGCCCTGAAATTTCCGTTGGAATCGGTACAACCCGAACCATAATCCAGCGTTATGGTTTTGGGAAACTTGCTTTTCTCAGGCGTTTCAACAGTGATCACCGGACTGCAGGCCCCGGCCTCTGCCGATTTCAAGGTGGCAGGATTATAATTCGCGCTCTCCAGCAAGTTGATTTCCTTGTCTATCTGGTCTTCAATATTCTGAAGTACCATTTCTGTAACCGCTTCATTTTCTGCCTGCTGTAAAAGGTCTTCTTCTTCCGCAACCGAAAAATCATCCCGGTTACAGGAGCTAATGGCGATGGTGCCTGCGAGTATACATAGTCCCAATATGATTAGTGTCTTTTTCATACCATATGTCTTATTAACAGTGATTGATAATATCAAAAGTAATGAAATGTCCGATATATTATTTCCGTCGGAGCGAACATTTTCGCGGAGAAAATACCGGCACAGGAAACGTGGAGTACAGTAGGAAAAGCTCTGGCCGGCCGCCCTTTATCGTTTGTGCATTTTTTTATACTTTCGGGCCAAAGAATAAAACCTGAAAGATGAAATTACACAAATTCATGGCCCTGCTGCTTGTCCTGATGGTCTCTTCAAAGTATATCTGCGGGCAACAGGCCGATAGCAAACCGAAAGGAGAAAAGATGATGCCGGTCACATCCGGTTTTACCGATGCGGCTGGTTTTGGATTTTCTCCCGAAGCCAGCGGTATAGAAAACACGAAAGCTTTACAGAGAGCGGTCGATCAAACCGGAACCATTATCGTCAGCCGGCCCGGAACATACAAAGTTGCCGGAACAATATACATCGGCAGTAACACTTCCCTGATCTTCGGGAACCAGGTATATTTGAAAAAAGTAGATGAACAGGGCGTTTTTTCCCATGTCATCGTGAATAAAGGAGCTGCTGACAAAATTTGGAACGAGCACATCACGGTGGAAGGATTACAGATCATTGTCAACGGAATGGATGTCCGCACCTTTAAAGAAGCTTACGGACTCCACGGCCAGCTTGCCTTTTTTTACATCCGGGACCTGAAAATTGACCATTTCCGCTGCATGGACCTGGGCAAAGCCCAGTATGGCATCCATATCTGCACATTCGAAGACGTAGTGGTCAACGACCTCATCATTAAAGGGAATAAAGATGGCGTTCACCTGGGACGGGGTAAAAGATTCACCATCCGCAACGGTGTTTTTCAGACTTTCGATGATGCCATCGCCTTGAACGGACACGACTATTCCGTGGGAAATCCTGAGTTGGGCTGGATTGAAGACGGGGTAATCGAAAACTGTCACGATCTGGCTGATGACAAAAAGCCGATCGGTTATTTTTGCCGGATTCTGGGAGGAGGCTGGACCGACTGGAAACCGGGCATGGAGGTTCAACAATCGGATGCCGTGGTTTCAAACGGAAGGATTTACCGTGTTCAGGCAAAACCCGACGGCACCATTTATAAATCAGTCACCCGCCCCTTACACGAAAAAGGCAGCGAGGTACTGGACGGAATCAACTGGGGTGTGGTGCAGAAGGATCCCATTTATACAGCCGGTGTCCGGAACGTGGTTTTTCGTGACATTTTCCTGGAAAAGCCCCGGATTGGTTTTTCCATTCATTTCGACAACGACAAATTCAGCCGTTCCTATTATCCCGGAGCTCCGGTTCCAGTGCAGGAACAGATTCTGCTGGATAACATCCGCGTTCTTTACGACGAACCCACCGACCTGATTTCAGTGAACACCCCCGTCGACATCATTACCATCGCAAATTCCAGTTTCCGGACGGGCGGGATTCATTTTCACGGCAACCGAGCCATGACCGACTATCTTCCCACCCAAATCAATATGGTAGGTTGTGTATTCAATCAAAACGGACCGTATGAACTGGTAAAAAACAGCGTGGAGAAAAAATCCATCCTGCTGAAAACAACAGCCAGTTCCTGGAAATATGGTGATTTTTCAGCAAAGGTCATTCCCGGTAACGGGGTCATTTCGGCAGAATCGGATCTCCCGGGACTGAAAACCGCTAAATGAATTATTGGCGTATATTTGCGCCGTCATAAATCGGAGTATTCACAGGATGGGAAGATTCAAACGGAACATTTCAGTAATTGATTTCAGACACTGGTCAAGAAAAAACTATGCCATTTTCAGCAGTCTGCGGAAATTGGTCCGGATCAGTGTACTGGCAGTTACTTACAGCATTTTGGTATTACCCGGAAAAGCGCAGGAACGGGAGGTGGCCGACACGTTACAGATGAAGAAGCTTGAGCTGGACGAAGTGGTCATCACAGCCGGGCGCACCCCGGTAGGGGCGCAACAGGCTGCCCGGCTTGTCTCGGTGGTCTCCCGGGTTGAAATTGAGCGGGCGCCTGCCCAAAGTATCCACGACCTGCTGCGGTTCGTTTCTGCAGCCGACATCCGCCAGAGAGGCCCCCTGGGGGCCCAGGCCGACATCAGCATCCGCGGCGGAACCTACGACCAGACCCTGATTCTGCTGAATGGCATTAACCTCACCGATCCCCAGACCGGACACCATAACCTGAACCTCCCAATAGATCCGCAAAGCATCGAAAGGATCGAAATACTGCAGGGTCCCGCAGCCAAATCCTTCGGACCGAACGCTTTCAACGGGGCCATCAACATCATCACCGGAAACAGCCGGAAAAACCACATCCGGGCATCGGGCCTGGCCGGGCAATACGGTTTCTTTAAAACCTCCCTCAACATCTCCCATAATCCGGGCCGCTTCAGTCATTTCCTGACCGCTGACTACACCACTTCCGACGGATACATCCGGAATACCGATTTTTCCGGCTCGAACTTATTCTACCAGGCCGGCTACCACCCAAAGAAAGGAACGATCGATTTTCAGGCCGGTTACCATACGCGGGATTTCGGAGCCAACAGCTTCTATTCCCTGCGTTATCCCGACCAGTTTGAAGCGGTAAGCACCAGTTATGTGAGCCTTAAATACCAAAGCAACACCCGGATTCAGTTTATTCCGGCCGTATACCTGCGCCGCAACAAGGATCGTTTTGAACTTATCCGCAACAACACCTCCGTGCCCTCTAACCACCACCTGACCACGGTCACAGGATTCAACCTGAATCTGCGTACTACGGGCCGCCTCGGAAAAACTTCCTTTGGCCTCGACTTCCGCAACGAACATATCCTGTCGAACCTCCTCGGGAACGAACGGGCCATTCCGGTGAAAGTTCCGGGCTTTGATTCTGCTTTTTATACCAAATCTTACAACCGACTGAACAACGGGCTGTATGCCGAACACTCCGCTACCCTGAACCGGTTTTCGGTCAATGCAGGTTTTATGCTCCACCACAACAACGATCTGAAGGGATACGGCATCTACCCGGGTGTCGACCTCAGCTACCTGCTGAAAAACCATCTGACATTATACTCAGCCGTCAATAAAACGCTCCGTATGCCGACCTTTACCGACCTGTTTTATGAAAGTCCGGTCCAGCAGGGAGATCCTGCCCTTAAACCGGAAAAAGCGATCACGGCCGAAGGAGGATTAAGATACCGGAATTCCGTGTGGAACGGACATCTCTCGGCTTTCCGCCGACAGAGTTATGACATG
>CAYWTT010000279.1:0-5657 GCA_964461245.1 uncultured Prolixibacteraceae bacterium
GGAACGACGGAAATATAATAACATTTTCCATTGAGAATAAAGCAACAAAACAGATTTGGAAATGCAAAGCTGAGAAACCCGATATTTCACTTCCGGGGATTGATGAGAAAGGCCAAAACGGCACATTTTCAATTGAAAAAATTTCTGCGGGGGCAATCTCTCCTGAACATCTTGAGGCAACGATAATCAGCAAAATAGGGGCTGTTGAAGTAATGCGGGTATTTCGACTTTATCCCGCTTGTCCGGCAATTGCCTGTGATTTGTATTTACGGGGCAAGGCCAATACCCCCTGGATTCAGTCCGAAATCCATCCTTCCGAATTGCAGAATGTGGAGAAACAGATGAAGGATGCAAGTGGTGGTGGTTTACCGGTTGCTGAAAAGCTTGAATTGCCTGGCAGGCATTGGAAAATTGAAGTGATTGATTTTCATGATGTAACGGACCGGTTTAATAATTCGGTACAGGAAGCATCGGCTATTTCTTATTTCAGGACACTTTTTAAAGGAAATTTACTTTTTGCAACCGATATGGTGTCGGGTAATGGAATTTTTATGTTGAAAGAGGCCCCAACGTCAAACGCGCAGCTGGCCTATCCAGGGAATGATTTTTTAACGGAGTTCGGAACATTAAAAATGCTGGGAGTAGGGATGAATAGTTCTGATCTTGATCGGGAACAGTGGACACGGGCTTATGGTTTTGTTACCGGTGTTTATTCCGGAGATGAAGTAAACAAACTGACCGCTTTGCGTAATTATATGCAACGAGTCCGCATTCATCAGCCTGACCGGGACGAAATGATCATGATGAATACCTGGGGCGACCGTGGTCAGGATACCCGGATCAATGAAAAATTTGCACTGGATGAACTTGATGCCGGGGCAAAATTAGGTATCACCCATTTTCAGTTAGATGATGGCTGGCAGAATGGACGCAGCGGAAATTCAGCATTCCAGGGAGGCTCATTTAATGATATCTGGGAAAACCCTGATTATTGGAAACCTCATCCCGAAAAGTTTCCAAACGGGTTGGAGCCACTGGTTAAGAAGGGGGAAAAATTAGGCATTGAAATCTGTCTTTGGTTTAATCCAAGCCCGGATAATAACAATGTAAACTGGGAAAAAGATGCTGATGCTTTAATTTGGCTGTATAAGACTTATGGCATTTGTACATTCAAGATTGATGGGGTTAAAATGCCCAATAAGGAATCGGAAATTAACTTCCGAAAGATGTTGGATAAAGTTGTAAAAGCTACTAATAACGAGGTCGTTTTCAATCTGGATGTCACAGCCGGTAAACGGGGTGGATATTTTTATTTCAATGAATACGGGAATATATTTCTGGAAAACCGCTATACCGACTGGCAAAATTATTATCCGTGGTGGACCCTGCGTAATTTGTGGATGCTATCAAAATATATTCCACCGCAAAACCTGCAAATTGAATTCCTGAACAAATGGAGAAACAGCGAAAAATATGGTAACGATCCGTTTGCCCCGCAAAACTACAGTTTTGATTACCTGTTTGCCATTACGATGCCTGCGCAGCCGTTGGCATGGTTCGAAGGGACAGGTTTGCCAAAGGAGGCTTTCTTGTCAGCTCCGGTAATTAAGAAATACCATGAATTGAAGTCCGATTTTCACAAGGGAAATATATTCCCGATTGGGGATGAACCCTCCGGGTCAAGCTGGACCGGGTTTCAATCACAAAACGGCAACGGGAACAATGGATATGTCCTAATTTTCAGGGAACAAAACAGGGTTCCGGTTAAAGAAATCAAATTACCTGTTTTATTGGCCGGGAAGTATAGGTTTGAAAAAGTTCTGGGGGAGGGGCAGTCTTTTTCAATTGATGTAACAGAAGGAATTGTAAGGTTCAACCTGCCAAAAGTCAATACTTACTGCTTATACAAATATTCTTTCCATTGAAGTAATTTGAATGAAACATTTTTTCTCATTGTGCGGGTATCAATATTTTGGAACTGTCAGTCTCCAAAAAAAGAATCGCAGAATGACAACCGGAAGCGTATTGCTTTTTTCGGTTCTTCGGTGTGCAAAAACGTCGGAGATGGAGAAGGTTTGGGATATGCCGGACGGTTTGCCTGGCGGCTAAATACGTTGAGATGGGAAATGCTCCGGTCGAGCCTTGAATTAGATGCGCCATTGGTCACCGATTCGGCGGGGGCAAATTTTGAATTGGAAATTAGGGCTCAAAGTTTGACAAAAGCAGAAATGAAGCTCAAAACAAAATATGGAATTATAATAAAGGGAATGAAGAAAGATTTGTAATAAAAAACCAATAAACGATCAAAATATGACCAATACAAGAAGAGATTTTATCAGAAAGTCAGCAATGGGTGTTACGGCTGTATATGCAGGGGGCGTCCTGTCCGGATTCAGCGCCCAAAGTTACAAACGTATTGTTGGGGCCAACGAACGGATTAACTTATCGGTGATGGGCGTAAACTCCCGCGGAAATGCGCTGGCCCAGAATTTTTCAAGACAGGAGGGAGACTGCGAAGTCATTCATGTCTGTGATGTAGATTCACGGGCAATTGAAAAATGCTGTACGAATGTTGAAAAGATAACCGGGCACAAGCCAACGGGTTTTGGCGATTTCCGTAAGTCACTCGAATCTAAAGAGGTGGATGCAATGGTTATTGCCACTCCCGATCACTGGCATGCTCCCGCAGCCTTGCTGGCCATGCAAGCTGGCAAACATGTATATGTTGAAAAGCCATGTAGCCACAATCCCCGGGAAGGTGAATTATTGGTAGAAGCAGTAGCCAGATATGGGAAAGTATTTCAGATGGGCAACCAACGCCGTTCGTATCCCAATATTATAAAGGCTATTAATGAATTACAAGCAGGCTTGATTGGGCGTGTTTACTTTGGCAGAAGCTGGTACACCAATAACAGAAAATCTATTAGCATAGGGAACCAGGTCGCTGTCCCTGATTGGCTTAACTGGGACCTGTGGCAAGGTCCTGCCCCCCGGGCAGCTTACAAAGACAACCTGGTTCATTACAATTGGCACTGGCATTGGCATTGGGGAACAGGTGAAGCATTGAATAACGGCACCCACATGGTTGACCTGCTTCGTTGGGGACTTGGAGTCGATTATCCCACAAAAGTAAGTTCGAATGGAGGACGATATCATTTCAATGACGATTGGGAAACACCCGATACACAAGTTATCAGCATGGATTTTCCCGGTGGGATCAGCATGACATGGGAAGGCCGGAGTTGCAACGGGCGATATGAAGAAGGACTGGCCGACGGGGCAATCTTCTATGGGGAAAAAGGAAGCATGACCCTTTGTGAAAATTCCTATACAGCTTACGACCTCAATAATGAAGTAATTAAGGAAGTAAAGGATGATTACAAATACGACAACCGCGACCGGGTAAATCCGACTGCCGCTTTGGACGTACTTCATTTTCGGAATTTTTTCGATGGGATTAAAGATGGGGCTAAAACCCACTCAAATATTGATTCAGGTCATAAAAGCGTACTTCTTATGCAGTTGGGCAATATTGCCCAACGGGTGGGGCATTCATTGGAAATCAATCCCGAAAACGGACATATCCTGAAGGATAAAGAAGCCATGAAATATTGGTCGCGTACTTACGAAAAAGGGTGGGAGATGAAGCTATGAAGACACGTCGTTCGTTTATAAAAACAATGAGTGCCGGCACAGCGCTTACAACCTTGGGATTTTCATCGGTTAATTCTGTGGCATCTCAATTTCTTCGCAAAAGTCCAATCGAAGAAAAATCAATTCGGATAGGGATAATCGGAGCAGAGAATTCACACACTTTCAAGTTTGGGAATCTTTTCAATATCGAGAAGAAATTTCCAGGAGTTGAAGTAAAATATGTATGGGGAGAAACCGAAGAATTTGCAAAAAATGCCATGATTAAAGGGCAAATCCCGAACACGGTAAAAGATCCGCTTGAAATGCTCGGGAAGATTGATGCCCTGATTGTGGATCACCGGCATCCGAAGTATCACCTGGCCGCAGCCCTGCCGTTTTTAAAAGCAGGAATTCCAATATTTGTTGACAAACCTTTTTGTTATCGTGTTGCAGAGGGAAAAGAGTTTCTTGAATTGGCGGAAAAACTGAAGGTCCCGGTTACATCATATAGTTCCGAAGCGCATGTAAACCGGACGTTTGATATCCGGGATCAGGTGCAAACGATGGGAAAAATCAGTCATGTAACGGTTTGCGGGCCTGCCGATCTCGAATCGCCCTATGGTGGCATCTTCTTCTATGGAATTCATATGGTTGAGCCATTGATGTACATATTCGGCGATGATATCCGGAAAGTCCGGATCACGCGAAGTGGTAAAAATGCTACAGGAACCCTTGTTTTTGGCAATGGGATGCTCGCCACAATGGTTATTAAGAATCTGTCGTACGGATGGCGGACTTTTGCCGAAACGAAAGATGGAACGATTGAATTAAAATCACGGGTGGAAGATAGTGATCCAGACCTCAACTATACGGATATGGTTGAAATGTTCCGTACCGGTAAAGAACCCCGGAGCCACGATAGCATCCTGAAATGCATTGCTGTTTTGGAAGCTTTGGAGCAATCGGCCATTCATGAGAACTGGGTCGAGGTTGCAATATGATTAACCTGGAAAACAATGGAAAATATATTGAAGAGAGCAATTCTGTTTCTGTTTGCGATGGTACTATTCATCAGAATGTCCTATGCTCAAACCAGGGTGGAAGGATTATTTTATCTTGACAATCGTCCTGTTTCAATTGAAATGAAAGATGGCAGGATCGTGAGTGTGCAACAGATAAAGAAACTCAGTGATGAAAGCCATATTCTTTTTGTTGCTCCCGGCCTGATCGATAATCAGGTGAATGGATATGCCGGCGTGTCGTTTTGCTTCGATGATGGAAGTTTGACCAAAGAAAATATCAGAAAAGCTACCAACGAACTATGGATGAAAGGTGTTACGACTTACATGCCCACGCTAACCACCAACAGCCGGGAGATATTGCTGAAAAACTTTTCCATACTGGCAAAGTCAAAGGAGGATGAAGCGCTGTTGGGCTCAATGGGCGGATTTCATCTCGAAGGGCCTTATATTTCGCCGGAAGATGGCTATCGGGGGGCACATATGTTGAAGCATGTCCGTTTACCCGATTGGGGCTAATTCATGGATTTCTTTCAGGTATCCGGGAAAAATATTGCCACGGTAACTTTGGCCCCCGAATTGGAAGGGGCAATGGAGTTCATCCGAAAATGTACCGAAATGGGGGTCGTTGTCGCCCTTGGACATCACAATGCTAAAAAAGATATTGTTGATGAAGCGGTACTGAACGGCGCCAAAATAGCGACCCACCTGGGCAATGGTTGCGCCAATATGATCAACCGGCACGACAATCCATTGTGGCCGCAATTGGCGAACGATGGGTTGATGGCCAGTATCATTTGTGATGGGTTCCATTTGCGCGAAGAAGAAATTCGTGCGTTTTTCAAGATAAAAGGTGTTGAAAACACGGTTATCACTTCGGATGTAACCAGCTTTGCGGCTTTGCCTCCCGGTCAATATAAAAGCGAAGAAGACGAAATCATTGAATTAACACCCGAGGGGATGTTGCGATATCCGGGACAGAACGTATTGTATGGTTCCGCTTCT
>CAYWTT010000280.1:0-5641 GCA_964461245.1 uncultured Prolixibacteraceae bacterium
AGAAATTTCCATCACGTATACCGACATTTTCAATCCGATCTATTCCACGACCAACTACATATCGAGTCTTTTTGACGGGACCAAAAGTTCCGACTATATCAATTCCAAACTGACAACCAAGATAAATGATCTTTTCACCCAGGAACTCAGGACCAATTTTGCCACTGGAGAGAAATATGCCACCCTTCGCACAGCCCTTGCAAACAACAGTGTAACTGCCTGGAAGACCACCAGCCCCACCCTTCTGATCCATGGCCAAGGCGATACTTTTGTCACACCCGTGGTTTCAAACAATCTATACCTCGATTTCATCAAACAGGGTACGGCAGCCGGTGTGGTGACCTATACCCCGATCCCGCTGCTCGATCACCGGGATGCAGTTATTCCGTGGGGATTGATCTCTCTGAACTGGATCCTTACCAAGAAGGGTTAAGATCAGATACTCCGGAATTCAGCCGGAAAATAGATGCCACATGCCATGGCATACTTCTATAATGTGCTTCCCGTGGTATTGATGATCCGTCTTATGCGGAATGGTGTTTTATGTTGTGATTCATAATAGGTCCGCATCAGCATTTCAGCGATGATCCCAATGGTGAAGAACTGTATTCCGGCCACCACCAGCAATATTCCCAGCAATAAAAGAGGTTTTCCCCAAATATCATGACCTGCTATTTTCAGAATAAGCATATACAGGTTGATAAGCATGCCCACCGCAAAAGTGATGATCCCCAAAAATCCGAAAAAGTGCATGGGTCTCTGCATGTATTTCTTAATAAACAGCATAAATAGCAAATCGCTCATTACCCGGGTTGTCCGGCTTAAACTATATTTGGATTTACCGAACTGTCTGGGACGGTGGTTCACATTCACCTGGGTTATATGGGTAGCTCCTTCCAGTGTGATCAACACGGGAATAAAGCGGTGCAACTCGCCATATATGTGAATATGTTTGATGGCATCGTTCCGGAATACCTTCAGTGTACAACCAAGGTCTTTCATTTTAATTCCTGTGGATTGCCTGATCATGTAGTTTGCTATCTTAGACGGCAGTTTTCTAAGCAGGGCCCCATCCTTCCGGTTAGTCCGTACTCCGGCTACCATATCCCAGTTTTCCTCTTCAGCCATTTTTAACATCATAGGAATATCGGACGGATCGTTCTGAAGATCTCCATCAATCAAAGCAATATATTCGCCTCCGGCGATATCAATGCCGGCCTGTAATGCAGAGCTCTGACCATAATTCCTTTTCAGCTCCGCCAAAATAAACCGTGGATCCTGAATTTTCAGAATCTCTTCCCTGGTTTTGTCAGTAGAACCATCATCCACAAAAATAGCCTCATAATCAATATTTTTCAGAGCTTCAGCGATCTGTAGACTTAAAGGCCTGATGTTCGGTTCTTCATTATAGACGCAGATAACAAGCGATAGTTTTTTCATACCCTGTGAATCGTATTTCCCAAATGGTTTACAGCGCGAAAGTACAGCTATTTGGCTTATTTTTCAATGAAAGTCAGTTCTTTCCGTCAAATTTCCAAATAAACGAAAAACGGAGTGTTTGGTAATTCCAGTCATGCAATCCATATAAAAACTGCAATCTCACGGCAGTCGCCATCCAGTCATAGCGGCCTTCAAAAGTGAGAAGACAAGGTCTGTCATGAATCTTCAGATAGCCGGAATACCCGGAAAGCTGGCCGGAGATTTGCCAACCTGAATGAAGGTAATCCACACCCGCTCCATACAGCAGGGCGTCGTTCTGCGGAGTCGCCTCATTATAGGTCTGCCAGCTGTAAAAGCCCAGGGTTCCGAATGTTCTGAGGTTGCTGTGACGTGAGAGTTCAAAATCGCGGGAGGAGCTGAAGTCGAAAAAGTATCCGGGGGTATCGGTAAAACGGGCCGCAAAAGCATCTCCGGAAGCTGTCTTACAGGCAAGTCGCAATACGGTATTGGGAAATCTCCGGTCCTTACACAACTGAATCAAAGTCGAAAAATAAAAATCCCCAGGAATAATCCCCATCCCGTCTTTATCCCTGGAGAACCTTTCATCCCTGAGCTCTTCCGTATAGTAATAGTTTTCCAGGATCACTCCGTAAGCCTCCACAGCCACTATTCCATTAAAAATGGGGTAAAAGAATTTTCCTGACAGATCCTGTGTTGGATCTTCTGGATGAAAATGACGGGAAAGGGAGACTTCAACTTCACCAGTTACCGGGATGAATCCCTTTTTCAGTTCAGGAACAGGAAGTGCATTCGGCCCCAGATATCCGGGTGAAAGAATAATCCAATTTCTCCATCCGGGCATACCTGGTTTCCAATTGTGTGCTTCATTCCACCATTGCCACTGATCTTCCTGTGAAAAACAGGTTAACACCAACAAGGTCAGGCAGACTGACAATCCATATTTTAACTTTTTCAAAGCCAGATATGCAGTTATTTCAATTCGTTAACTCAGAAACCGTATGCTTAAAGATTCAGCTTTTTCCTGATGTATGGAGGAATGGCATCCTTATGGACCATGATATCTGTTGTCTTATAATTCACATAAGCTTTTGAGGCATAGAAAAAGCCATTTAGTTTATTATAATCGCCCCATGAGTTCTTAACTTTATACCATATTTTCCCGGTCTGGTCCCGAGCTGTTCCCATGATGAGCATTCCGTGGTCATCGGTAGTCTGATAATTGTCAAAGGCGATCTGCCTCAATTCCTGGGTAATGGCCATCTCATGCACAGGACTGTCAAAATTGTATATCTTCTCTTCCTTTTCCCTCTCAGAGAGTTTTTCCCATTTGAGCCTGTCGGCTTCATTCATCTCCTCAATTTTCTTTTCAGGAACCACAGCTACCATTTTATTCCCGGTGACAAATCCCTTCTCGCTTACATCAGCCGCCCAAGCTACCGTGTATCCTTTTTTAAGGGAAAAATCGATGATCTCTTCCAGTTCGTTGAGGGGTACGTTATAAACCTGATCCCATGACCAATTGTCGGGTATTTCAAGAATGAACCTTGAATAGAAAGGATGATGGGTAAATGAAGTAAGCTCTACATAATCATCCATATTGAGCCCAACATACTCCCGTGCAAAACTTTGCGGGGAATAGCTTTTACCCTGGTAATCAAATTTTTCAGGAATTTCACCCAGATATGATTTGAGGGTTCCCACTACCGGTTCATTCCATACAGTCGAAAGCTTCCGGTTCGGATTTTTTACAACCGCATCCACCAGGTCTTTTAGTATGGCATCCATTTCACCGTGCACATGCTTATCCTCTCCATAATTCAAGCCTCTGTATACCTCTTCAGGCACAATGCCATAATCGCGGATAATATGGGTCACATCATGAAAGGCCCCCCCGCCGCCAAAATTGGTATTCCCGTGCATCCTGACATATTTCTCAGCCTTTTCCAGGTAAGCGAAATAAACGATGTACATTTCCGAAAGATCAGTCTCCTGCTTCTTTAACCTAAGCATTTCTGATTCCAGAAAAGAGAGGGTGCTGAACGACCAGCATGTTCCTGTCCGATTCTGATTCTTTACAGGTGTGACGGGTAAAACTATCTCATCGGTAAACTGATAGACTTCGTTGTTGTTTTTTGTTTCCTGTGAATAGAGAAGACAGGGTACAAGCATCCACCCCATCAGGGCAAATAGAAATATTCTGTTCATCTGAACGCCTTTTTTTGCCAAATATAGAAAATAATCGTGCTTCGGGGAAAAGTTACAACAAATTTGACCAGAATGAAAAGATTGAATCATAAACAAATTCCCGGAATCTGCCCAGATAGTTAAATATATTTAACCTTATTCAGCCTCAATGGTCCAAAGTATTATTTTTGCTTTATGAAAAAAAACCAGTTCAGGAAATGGGTTATGCTGGTCATTCTGCAGTTTTTTGCAGTCACCTCTATTGCCCAGCTCAATATCAATCATTATATGCGGGTTGGTCAGACCCGTATTTCCATCGGGAATTATGTGGGGGCCATTGAGTACTTCAACATTGTGATCCGGTTTAAACCTTATATTCCGGAACCATATTTTTTCAGAGGGGTAGCCAAGCATATGCTCGAGGATTTCCAGGGGGCCATACTGGATTACGAAAAGGCCATCGAGATCAAACCTTTTTATTGCGATGCCTACACAAGGCTGGGGATGGCATATCATGAGCTGAACGATTTCGAGAATGCCATTAAAAACTACAACAAAGCACTGGAACTGGATCCCGAGAACGAAGGGGTATACAACAACAGGGGTATCGCCAAAATTTCAATGAAAAATGTGGATGGTGCGATTGAAGATTACAACAAAGCACTGGAGATAAATCCCGGATCGACGAATGCGCTCATGAACCGGAGCAATGCCAAAATTATCAAAGGGGATATCCGGGGAGCCATCCAGGACCTGAATCAGGTCATCATTATCCGTCCGCATTTTGCCGGAGCATATCTCAACCGGGGTCTGGCTCGTTTTGAACTGAATGATTATGCCTCGGCCATGCGTGACTATGACCAGTGCATCAAACTGGAACCCAATAATGCACTGGCTTATAACAACAGAGGCATTATCAAGCAGAAACTGGAGGATTACCATGGCGCCATAATGGATTATGATATGACCATTCAGTTGGATCCGACCATGGCAAATGCCTATTTTAACAGGGCAATGGCACGGGAAGTGTTGGGTCGGCCGGGATATGAAAAGGACTACCAGATTGCTGCTGATCTGAATCCACAGTATGACCTTTCCAGATTTGTGGTTCAGAATGAACCGGGAACACACCAGTCCCCCTCTCAAAGTCAACAAACTCAGTCAGCACAGCCGAAGTCAGGACAGCAACCCAATCCCCCTGCCACGGGGCAGGATCAGCCTGTTGCAGATGCGAAAGAAAAGGAAAAGGAGAGAGAAGAGGAGATCAGGCGTCGTCGACGGCTCAGCCTGATCGTTTCCGACAACAGGAATATTCAAAAAGACAACCAGGGAAAGCCGGATGATCCGCTGGTTCAAAATATCAGGATGGCGGTGGAGTTGCAACCTCTGTTCCATGTTTCTGCGTTTGACAAAAATTCAGTCAATTACGAACGGTTGCAATATTACAATGCAGACATTGAAGCACTGAATATCAGCAACAATTATGATCCGATGCTGACTATCACGAACAAGTCGGCGACTGATAATCAGAAACTCTTTCAGAATTACATCCTCTTTTTCAATGAAAAGATCAATATAGCCGCCAACAGCCGCAATTTCCTGAACCGGGGGATATTTCAACTCCTCACAGGAAATTTCAACCAGGCCCTGTCAGACCTGAATGAAGCGATAAAACTCGACCCATCCAGTGTCACTGCTTATCTGTGTCGTGGAAATGCGCGGTATAAAATTGTGGAGCAGGTCGAGTTGCTGGCTGAGGTGCAGGACAATATCCATGTGAAAAGCGAAACGGGGCGAAACCTGAAAGTAACCGGAAGAGAGGTTGTGGAGGAGAGCAGCGATTACGATCTGATCATGGAGGATTACAACAAAGCGGTGGCATTACAGCCCGGTTTTTTCTTCGGTTATTTTAACAGGGCTTTCATCCACCTGAAGTTCAGAAGATATGAATTGGCGATGGAAGACCTGAACAAGGCCATCGCTCTCGAACCCGAAT
>CAYWTT010000281.1:0-5641 GCA_964461245.1 uncultured Prolixibacteraceae bacterium
AATCTTCCTGTAACCGGGAACAGCGAGCCATGTTGCACTCCATTTTCAGGGGAATGGTGCAAAATGAGGATTCAGTGGCTCCCCACAGGGGCAGAGGAAGAGGCGGTCCATGGAGAGGCGGAAGAAATTGAACAGATAATTTTAAATATCTAAAGTCATGAAAAACAAAAAAATACACATTGTCACATTGATCTTGGCAGTCATTTTGACCACCGGTATGAATTCTTCGGCCCAACGAGGTCCCTGGATGGGAAGGGATTATTCCTGCTGTCTGAATATTTCCGGATTGTCGGAGAAGCAGAAAACAGAGATTGCCAATCTGGTGCAGCAACACAGAAAAGAGATGGATGAAATGCGCAGAGCCTGGCAGGAATCCGGGTCCAATGCAGGCCGTGAAGCCCACTTGGCCGCAGTGGATAAAAAAGTATCCGAGCATAGGGCAGCTGTCCGGAATTTACTGAATCCTGAACAAAAGGAAGTTTTTGACAGTCTTCAGACCCAAGGAAGGAGATACTGGTCAGCTTACGGAGGCGGAAAGGCAGGGCGAAAAGCGTTTAATCAAGGTAATTGTTACAGGAGTGGCCGACATGGAAATCGTTGGATGTAAAATGGAAATTCAAATTTAATGTTGCTTTAAAAGCAAAAAGTCAGAACAAATGCATTACACATTAAATGATTAAATTAAAAAGGATACTATGAACAATATGTTTATTGAAAGCGAAAGTCTTTTTGATTTTGATGATACAGCAGAAAGGTTAATGAAAGCAATAGCCTTAAAATCCTGGAATCTCGCTTCGGTGTATGATTTGCAGCAGACCTTGGAGAAACACGGGAAAGAGGTTTTGCCTATAAAAATATTTGCGCTTTGTCATCCTGCACATTCCGGCAAGATCCTGGAGAAAGATGATGAACGGATCATTACCCCCATGATGCCCTGCAGGGTAAGTATTTACATGAAAAGCAACGGGAAAACCTATATATCCAGGTTCAATCCTTCCGGAATCGCCAGCTCCTTTGACGGTCTGATCGGTGAGGTGATGAGCGATTCATCCAATGAAGTGGAAGAAATACTATCCAATATAGTCAGAAAATCTTATATTTAAAGCAATATTTCGTTCGTTTTCCATATCGACAATAATTCATAGCAACCCGTATGAAAATCAAGCCCAGTATTGCCATTAACGACAACGGTTTCATGTTCGATCCCCACAGCGGTGAGTCTTATACAACCAATCCGGTTGCAAGGGAGATTATTTTCATGATGAAAAATGGATGTTTGGAGTCAGAGATAGAAGCTGCCATTCTGGAAAAGTATGAAGTGGATGAAATTACGCTGGAAAAGAACCTGATCGATTTTTATGCCATGCTACGTCATTTTAATCTAAGCGATGAAAGTTAAATATGAATCTGGGAACCATCCATATTGCCGTTACCGGACTGAACAATACCGATAATCCGGGTCCAGGTGTTCCGCTTATTCGGGGGATCAGGGAATCGAAAGATCTGGATGTCAGGATTATAGGATTAGCTTATGAAAATCTGGAGCCTGGGATCTATATGCCGGGGATTGCTGACAAAACATACCTTATCCCCTATCCGTCTTCCGGATCTAAAGTATTTCTGAACAGAATAGCTGAGGTACACGATCGGGAGAGGATAGATCTGATTATCCCAAATTTTGATGCCGAGTTATATACTTTCATCAAGGCTGAAAAATTGCTCGAGCAGCAGGGAATCAGGACTTTTCTGCCGACCCTTGAACAACTTGATGAGCGGAGCAAAGCCAACCTTCCTTCATATGGTAAGAAATACGGGATAAAAGTGCCGGATTCGAAAGAACTGATCCACCCGGATGATATCCATAAATTCTCGGAAGAATTTGATTTTCCTGTACTTGTGAAAGGAAAGTTCTACGATGCCTATTTTGCTTACAATGAGGAACAGATAACTGCACATTTTCACAAGATTGCCTCCAAATGGGGGCTTCCGGTCATTTTGCAGGAATATATCAAGGGGACTGAAGTGAATGTGGTAGCCCTGGGTGATGGGACTGGCCGGACAGTGGCTGCCGTTTCCATGCGAAAACAGTATATCACGGATAAGGGAAAGGCCTGGGGCGGAATCACCATCGATGACCCGCGCATGATGGCCATCACGCATGACCTGATCAGCAAAACCAATTGGAAAGGAGGGATGGAACTGGAGATGATCAGAACCTCCTCAGCCGAATATTACCTGATCGAGATCAATCCCCGCATACCTGCGTGGGTTTATCTGGCGGTTGGGGCAGGGCAAAACATTCCCGAAGCCATGGTGAAAATGGCAATGGGTTGGGATGTTCCGTCTATAGAGCATTATCAGACCGGGAAAATGTTCATCCGTTATTCCTGGGATATGCTGGGGGACATCAGCCAATTTGAGAAGATAACCATGAACGGTGAGCTTTAAAGGCTCCCGGAACGAAAATAAATGCTATTCACCATGAAACTAAACCGATTTTTTATCCTTCTTTTGTTTTTTTTACCCGGGATTATCCGGGCACAAATCACGCTTGAAAAGGTTTATAATTATTCCCTGACCTCGACTAAAATCAACCAGACGGATTATAAATATTACCTGATGGATGTCTCAAACAGTCAGTGCCGGATCTATGATACCAACCATACTTTATGGAAGACGATAAACATCGCACTTCCATCGAATTATTATCTTTTTGACATCAAATTCGTGACCCAGAGTCTTTTCAATTCCGATAACTCGGTCGAGTTATGGTATTCGGCATATGAATGGGTTGCCACAGGAACATCCACAGGATATTACCGCTATATATCCAAGGTGATCAGTGAAAATGGTGCTGTTCTGGCATCTATTACGGGAGGTGCTTACGCTTATATCATCCAGACAGCAAGTGAACAGTACAAACTCGCTGTATATGCTTATGATAATTCGGTAAGCCCCTATACCGTCCAAACCTATATTTTTTCCCTGCCGGCATCGAATACGGCAGCATGGTACGTTGCTGCCGCACTGGAAAATCCCTACCCCAATCCGGCAGCTGAACTTATTCATATTCCGGTAAGTCCTGAATGGGAAGGTGGTTCTCTACAGATATATTCCGTTTCCGGTCAGAAAATTTCCGAGAACACGCTTCCAGGCGGTCCGGTATACCATCTCAATACCAGGAACTGGTCACCGGGTGTATATACATACCGGTTAATCCGAGGCGGGAAGTATTCCGAAAGCAAACAATTTATAGTAAGATAAATGGAAAGACAAAGGTACGAGAGGCCGGTCATCAACAGGATCCAGAGTGGCATACCCGATAAGTTCGGGGCCAGGTTCAGAATGGAATCCAAAACAGAAATTGAAGGATTTCCGGTAGCGGAATTATTGCATGAATACGGATCACCGTTGTATGTATTGTCAGAAAACACCCTCAGAGACACATACAGGGAACTGGTTCAGGCATTTTCATCCCGTTATCCGAAGGTCCAAATGGCGTGGTCCTACAAAACCAATTATCTGGATGCCGTTTGCCGTGTGTTTCACCAGGAAGGTTCATGGGCTGAAGTGGTTTCCTGGTTCGAATATGAAAAAGCCATCCACAACGGCGTGGATCCCCGGAAGATCGTTTTCAATGGTCCTTACAAAACAGAAGCCGAGTTAAGGCAATCTATTTCGAACGGTTCACTGGTTCATGCCGACCATTTTGATGAACTCTATCTTATCATCCGGATTTCCAGGGAGCTTCCCGTGAAAGCCAAAGTGGCCATCCGCATCAATTTGGATACCGGGATTTACCCTCAATGGGAACGTTTCGGCTTCAATTACGAGAACGGAGAAGCCTGGAATGCCATTAACCGAATCATGAATTCTGAAAATTTGGAGCTGGTAGGGCTTCACACCCATATCGGCACGTATATCATGAGCACTGCAGCTTTTGGAGTGGCTGCATCCAAACTGGCTGAACTGGCTGTTCGTACCGAGCGCAAATTCAACCATAAAATAGGCTATCTGGATTTGGGCGGAGGTTTTGCCACCCGAAATACCCTGAAAGGGGCCTATCTGCCTGGTAGTGATACCTGTCCGTCGTTTGATGAATATGCCGAAGCCATTACCCACGCCATCCTCACTTCGGAAATCAGACCCGAAGATATGCCGCTTCTCATACTGGAAACCGGACGGGCACTGATCGATGATGCCGGATTTCTGCTGGGAACGGTAATTGCCAACAAACGAATGGCCAGCGGACGAAGGGGAATGATCACCGATATCGGCATCAACTACCTGTTCACCTCATTCTGGTATGAACACAATATCCTACCCGGAACGCCAGTGACATCCGACTCAGAAGACACGCAGATCATCGGCCCCCTGTGCATGAATATCGATGTAATCAGGCAGGCAGTGAGGTTCCCGCTTTTGCAACCCGGCGATCCTGTGGTAATTGAACGCATCGGTGCCTATAACATGACACAATGGCTTCAGTTTATCACATACAGACCGAAAATCATCATGATCGGCATCCATGGTGAAATAGACATCATCAGGGAGAGTGAAAATCTGGACACTTTTGTTTCGATGGAACGGATACCTGAAAGGCTGAGAATATGATCCTCCGATTGCCAGATAAGATCAGGGTGCACACCGAAGGATTCAGGAACAGCTATAGTCAGGTCTTCTTTTCCGATAACGGATGGTTTGCGCTGATGCTCATCCTGGTCAGTTTTATGGACATGTATGCAGGTATGAGCGGTGCCTTGTCAGTGGTCATAAGTAACCTGCTGGCTCAAAGCATGGGATTTAATGAATGGCTGGTCAGGAAAGGGTATTACGGATACAACAGCTTATTGACAGGACTGGGGTTCGGACTTACCTTTCAGCCAGGATTGCCCTTTTTTCTGCTGATCCCGGTGGCAGCTCTGATGACCTTCCTTTTCACGGTCACCTTCCAGGGTATTTTGTACAAATATGCACTACCCTACCTGAGTATCCCCTTTTTACTGGGAATCTGGATGATCATGCTCTCCTCGGGCCACTTTTCAGCTCTGGGACTAAGTGTAAGAGGCATATATACAAACAACGAACTGTATGCGATCGGAGGGAAATGGCTTATTGACGCAACAGAATGGTTTGATCATCTGATCGTAAATGAAGGTTTGCGCATTTACCTTTATTCCCTTGGGGCCATTTTCTTTCAGCAGAATCTGCTGGCTGGGCTGCTGATTGCCCTGGGAATTCTGATTTACAGCAGGATTGCCTTTTCATTGTCTCTCATAGGATTTCTTCTTGCCTGGATTTTCTACCGTATAACCGGCGCCGATATCACCTCTCTGGGATACAACTACATCGGGTTCAACTACATCCTTACCAGCATTGCCCTGGGAGGATTCTTCATCATACCTTCCCGCTGGTCCTATCTTTGGCTGGTATGGGTATTGCCGCTTGTCATTGTGGTCACCACAGGCTTCCAGCAACTTTTCGCCCTGTTCAGGCTGGGAGTGTACGCCCTGCCTTTCAACGTGGTGGTCATCACCTTTCTCTATGTACTGAAGATCAGGGAGAAACCTGGTAAACGACTGATCGAAACCCCCGTACAGCACTTTTCACCCGAGAAGAACCTGTACAACCTGCGCATTAA
>CAYWTT010000282.1:0-5628 GCA_964461245.1 uncultured Prolixibacteraceae bacterium
AAATGCACCCTCCAATAAGCCTTTTATGTTTTTCAATAATATCCCAATATTCCTGAAGATTGCCTACTGCGTTACCTGTTGCATACGAATATTCACACATCAGGAAAGGTTTTGGATTCGCTGATGCACCCCTTTTAGCCAGGGTATCCAGTTTGGGATACATGCCAGATTCTATGTCTGCGATTTTATTATAACCTTCATAATGCATCGGCCTGACAGAATCTGTTTCTTTCAGCATTTTCCTGCAGGCTTCAAAATTAACTCCCGCTCCTGATTCATTGCCCAATGACCAGACAATTACAGACGGATGGTTTTTATCCCGGTGTACCATTGACATAACCCGGTTGACATATGCTTTTTGCCAGCGTTCGTCATGGGCAAGCGACTCTTTCCCGAATCCCATCCCGTGTGTCTCAATATTGGCTTCATCGATCACGTAAATGCCATACCGGTCGCACAATTTATAGAAGTCAGGATGATTGGGGTAATGCGAAGTCCTCACCGTATTGATATTAAATTGCTTGAGCATGAAAACATCGGTCAGCATTTTTTCGTACGAAATTGCGAACCCGTTTACAGGATCAAACTCATGGCGGTTCACTCCCTTGAACTTGACACTTTTTCCGTTTACCCAAAACTGCGAATCTTTGATCTTTATTTCCCGGAAGCCAAATGGCGTGGCTACCACTTCGAGTGTTTTGCCTGAATTATTCTTCAGGACGAAGATTACCTGGTATAAGTTGGGTATTTCAGCCGACCACAAGGCAGGATGGTCAACAGTTGCTTCGGTTAATAAATCAAAAGTCCCCTTTGAAACCTCGGAAGCTTTTAACTGACTGACGAATATCGGCTTTTCTCCTGAATACGCCTGTCCGTCTTTCAGCAGGTACCCTTCAACCGATACAGTTCCTTTGTAGCTTTTGTTTTCAAAAGAAAGATTGGTCATAAGTTTCGCCGATGTGAAATCCTCATTCAATTCCGATTGTACAAAAAAGTCACGGATATGTACCTTGGGGACTGCAAAAAGGAATACATCGCGGTAAATGCCCGAAAGCCTCCACATATCCTGGTCTTCCAGGTAGCTCCCGTCGCTCCACCGGTAAACTTCGACTGCCAGGGTGTTGATTCCTCTTGTTAAGAAAGAGGTTATGTTGAATTCCGCCGGAGTCATGCTGTCCTGGCCGTAACCAACCTTTTTCCCGTTCACCCATACGTACATAGCTGACTGGACGCCGGAAAAATGCAGGTATATTTCATGTCCCTCCCAATTATCCGGGACGAAAAAATCGCGCCGGTAGGACCCCACCGGGTTGGGGATCTCACTTTTCGTCCAACCGGGCGGTGTGGGAACCATAATATACGGAGGGGATTTTGTGAAGGGATAAACACTGGCTGAATAAATTGGTTTCCCGTAACCTTTCATCTCCCAGTTCGAAGGCACTTCAATATTGTCCCAGTAACTGACATCAAAGCCAGGCTTGTAAAAATCAACCGGGCGCAGATCCGGTGATTTCACCCAGTTGAATTTCCAAAGCCCGTTTAAACACTGATAATATGGCGATTCATTGGCATAATCATTTATTGCCTGGGCGATGGTAGCATAAGGGACGTATGTGCTGTGCCCCGGCTCCTCGTTAATGCCTGTTACCTGTTCGTTTTCCCAGTCATTGGGTTGCCCCGCAACAAAAAAAATGCTGTATAGAATTGAAAATGCTGTAAGAACTGTCTTTTTCATAAACCATTCTTTTTTTCAATAGAAAGGCTCCTTCCCGCATCCTTCCTTTGATGCCCAAGGCCATCTTGGGTGAAATACCATCCGGGTCAACAATCTCCATATATTCTGGCATGGCTAGTTAGGTAATGGTCGTTTCATTTTGCCGGATCGATATGTTTAATCCGGTATTTTATCGTACACACGGACATAATCCACCTCGAAGTAGTCGGGCAGAACGGCTTTGAACAGCGCGGGAACGGGTTTTCCACTCCACTCTTCTTCCGGGGCCTTCGACTCTAATCCTTCACGATAACCGTGGCATTCAGTTGAGACCAAAATAAACTGTTCAACTTCGGAGACAGGGCATTCAGGCGCCATTTTCTTACCAATCAGCTTACCATCAGCATAAAAGACATACCCTTCAGGTGACCAGTCCACACCGTATGTATGCCAACCGTCCGCCGTTTCTTCCTGAGGGTAAAGGAAGCCCTTCCATTTATACTCTTTTCCATAGCCTCCCCAAATACAGCCACAGACCATCTTTCCCTTGGTGTAAAGGCTGTGGTTCTCCATGATGTCGCACTCAACCCCGCTATACCTCGGGTCGGGATGTGCGCCGATGGATGGCGACTGTAACCAAAAGGCTGCATGCCAGCCTTCGTTTTTGGGAAGTCTGCAGCGGATTTCGTAATAGCCGAACCGGTGCATGAATTTGGCCGGCTGTTTAGTCCCGAATGGCCAGATCCCTTTTGAATCCGGATCGCGTGGCATGTCAAAAGTATTGGAACCGGTCTGTAGATGCCCCGAAAGGAAATCGTCGCCTTTGCGCACCAGGTTGATCCTTAAATGACCGTTGCCGTCAAGTTCAACACCTTCCTTTGTGAAAGTGGGTGATTTGTAACCCCAGTAGTAAAGCCGGTAGTTCCATTTGGTGCTATTCAGGGTATTCCCGTCGAACTCGTCGTGCCAAACCAGTTTCCACTTCTTATGAGACGGCAAGGTGCTCTCAATCTCGAATTTATCACTTAATTGATTTTCTTGCTTTTCATTAGAAATCTTTCTTTTTTGATGGGTACAGGCAAAAGAAAAGAGTATAAGGCATAGTAGATATACGTTAATAATAATCTTTGCTTTCATTATTTTATTTTTTTGTTAAAGTTAAATTTTATTGAAATTTTCGTTGATTTCTTATTTCAATAAATAAGCCCCATCAGAAGTTCTTCCTTTGATGCTCAAAGCCATATTTGGGGAAATGCCGTCCGGATCAATTATTTCCATATACAAACTGCCCCCTTCCGGAACATCCCGGAAAGAATCGGTGTGGGGTATTGCTTTCCCTTCATTTACCTCTCCCGGAGGTGTTTTCTCATCTGGGAAAACGGTCCGCAAATCGATAGTAGAAAAACCGGACCATGTTTCTTCACCGGATCCATTTTTGATGAAAAAACGTACTTGCCAACTATCATAGGTTGGCGTCAACCCTATATTTAACCAGTTAAGGGTTATTCCTAAGGCCCCATCCTTTCGTTCAATAGTGGCGGAAGTAACCAGATACCGGAACCCGATGATTGAATACATTTTACGGAAGTTTTCCAATGCCTGCGGATCATTAAACGTGCTATAGGAAGTGGGATTAGTTGAGGACGACCCGTCTGAGACATTGCAATTACGGATAACCACCGGATGAAGGTATTTTACCTGGTCCAGCAAATCAGAGTAAGGTTGATAACCATCAGCAGGTGCAACCTGCATGGGTTCACCAACCAGAGGAGCATATTTCCAACGATCACGAAGCAGTTCGTACATTTTTTTTCCATCCTTTTCATACTTGTTTCCTGAATGATACATATTTACAAAACTATTCTCATTGCCGCCCCAATTATCGCGGAAAATTCCCAATAACCCCCGGTTGTTCCTTGCTGTTAATAAATAAAAATGATAATCTCTTTTAAACGGAATTAAAGAAGAAGTGGAAGAATATCCCATTCCGTTGGTTGGGACGCAAATCCATATATCGGGGAAATTCTGTATAAATGAATCTGCAAACCGGATCAAACATTCTGAATTTGGCGGGACAAGTGTTGAATGATAGTTTCCTTCTCCCCAATACCCGAAATGCCGCATTTCAATCAAACGTACGAATTTTTCACGCGGCACCGGTTTGCCTTTATACATTACGGGCTTCTTCAAATAGTCTGAAAAAGCTTTTAGCAACGCATCATATCTTTCATAGAAATAATCCGATTCAAAATTCGGTTCCCAGGTAACTTTATCGGGTGCAAAGGAGTACGACGATGTATATTTTATATCTTTCTGTCCGCTTTCCTGCATCGCCTGATGGACATATTCAGGATACGAACATAAAACACCGTCAGACAAAGTATTACTGCCTATATAACTGGTGCAAAAACAGGCAATATCGATCTTTTGGTTATACTTTACACAGTTGTCAAAATATTTATCCATTTTGTTAAAACGATAATTCCCTTTTGTCGGCTCATAATCTGCCCAATTGGGCCGAATCATGGAATTAACAGAAAAGTTACTGACATTAACAGCAAAGTCAATCAACCGGGTTTCCCCGTTACTTGCACCGCCATTCCAGATTTCGTTGCCTGATCCGGCATTCTGGATTGCCCCGGACTCGGGTAAGATCACTTCAAAACTGGTTTTCTTTGGTCCCCAAAATTCATCTGATTTTCCACAGGAAAAGATTAAAATGAGAAGCAACAGCAATACAGATTTATAAAAATTATTTGTTTTCTCCGGGACGATTTTAAATTCATTTTTAATGATCATAGTTCAATGTTTTTAATAGAATTCTTTGTTCCCTTAGCGTTATCCTTTTTGATTTTGGCAGTAGAATTTTAAAAATTAACCACAAAGCACTCAAAGGTTCTCACTAAGAACACAAAGGGATAAACGACATTGCTATATTATACTGAAGACGTAATGTTAATCCTGACAGGCTTTTGAAACCTGTCAGGATTTGAGTTCAAGATAACACCTTCCTCAGTAAAAGCCGGAAGGAATAGTGTTGCCTTGATAGCTAAACAATTAATTTTAGCTTATCATTTCGTTTTTACAGAGATTGTACCCCGAAGCATTTCTCCGTTATAAACTTTAAAAACGTATGTAATTCCCGAACGTAAGCCGTCAATGAGTTTTTGGCCTGCAGCAATATCGGCTGAAGTCAGATTTATTGTTGTATCGGCAATTCCTGCAGCCGATACTACAATTTTTGTGACTGCCTTACTGGCATCCCATTTCAACAAAACAGAAGTTGTTGAAATATCAGCGCTGGCTGGAGTCAAAAAGATATTTTCGATCCCGGTCTTGAATGTGATTTGATTGTATTCAGAATCTTTAACTGAAGCATCTTTACTTACAGCTTTGATCCGCGCTGAATACCTTGATGCACTCCATAAATCCGTAACCCTGTATTTTGTTACTTCATCAAGAGGTATGACCTGTAACTCATTTTGAAACAGAAGGCTATCCCTGCTTACTTCCAGGGAATACGAAGCATTGGCAATGGGCACCCAGGAAAATGTAACCTCATTCCCGTTAACCGTGGAAGTAAATAATACCGGACGGAACAACTGGTCCGGTGTTTCAACTACCAATGTTTCTTCATCACACGAAACCATAAAAAGTGGAAGAAATAACATCAGGATAAGCAGTAGCGCAATATTATATTTATATTTTTTCATAAGGTCATATTTTAAAATTTAAAGTTTATAAACACTCAATCCTAAAGAAATCATGGAAGCTGGTCATTGGTCAAGACACCGTTACTGGAAATTAATATATTTTCATCAATTGGATATAAATGATTATTTTTCGTTGCATCATACCCGTGTGCAATATTATTATAGTTGATCCTTATAAACTCACTTATTTTTTATCTCAAA
>CAYWTT010000283.1:0-5625 GCA_964461245.1 uncultured Prolixibacteraceae bacterium
AGTTAAAACGTTTGACGTAAAAGATACAAATTTCTCGGTGGAGAAACTGGCGGAACTGACAACCGAACTCGGCGGACTTGATTTGCTGGTTTTAAGCTCGGGTACAGGGGACATCAATGAAAAGCTGGAATTTGAAGTGGAAAGAAACACCATTGACACCAATGTGATCGGATTCACCTGCATTGCCGACTGGGCTTTCAACTATTTTAAAAAACAAGGATATGGCCATTTTGTGGCGATCAGTTCAATTGGGGGTCTCCGGGGAAGCAGACATGCTCCTTCATATAATGCAACAAAATCCTATCAGATCAATTATCTGGAAGGGCTACGGCAAAAAGCATCTTCATTGAAACAACCCATTTTTGTGACCGATATCAGACCCGGATGTGTGGATACGGAAATGGCAAAAGGCGAAGGATTGTTCTGGGTGATGCCTGTAGGAAAATCGGTTAACCAGATTTATCAGGCGATTATCAGCAGGAAAAAGGTTGCCTATGTTACCAAACGGTGGCGAATCATTGCGATCCTATTAAAGCTCATGCCAAGGCCGGTTTATGATAAAATGTAAAAGCAGATAGCCATACGAACTTAAATCAGCACAAAACCAGGCAGAAACCATCTGTTCTATATGGCCAAAAACTTTAAGATAACTTATAAATCATGATACCATGGAGTCAAAAAAAGAGATAAAAAGACTTGGACTTGGGGGTTCATTCGCGATTTATATTCCTGCAGCAGCATTGATGTTTTGCCTGACCAGATATTTAATTCCCTGTTTGAGTGATATCACCGGACAAGAAACCATACTGTTCTGGTTTATTGTTGCCGGATTGGGGATCTTTTTACCATTGATCATTGCCGGATTGCTGATTTTAAAATCTGAAGGATTCCGGATTTCGAAGGAAACATGGGTTGAGCGTTTGAGATTCCGGAAAATTACCAGGAGAGACCTGTTATGGAGTTTTGCCGGACTGATTTTGGTTGGATTATTGAGCGGATTAATCATGGAAGGCTTGGAATTGCTGATTGGTAAATTCGACCATTCTCCTGCTTTTATGTCGTTTGAACCTTTGTCAAAAGGACGTTATTGGTTGCTTTTAGTTTGGTTTCCCTATTGGATTTTAAACATTCTTGGAGAAGAATTTATCTGGAGAGGGGTTTTACTACCAAGACAGGAAGTTGCCTTTGGCAAATACACATGGATAATCCACGGTTTGGGATGGGGAATATTTCATATTGCTTTTGGATGGCAGTTGTTAATTACCCTGATACCTTTGATTTTCATACAATCTTACATAGTCCAAAAGACGAAAAATTCCTGGGTTGGTGTGATCATGCACGGAGGACTGAATGGTCCCAGCTTTATTGCCATTTGCTTTGGATTGATATAAAGAGAGCGGGATTGCACCGGCTTAAAAAGAGCCTGCCCCGTTAAAACGGGGAGCCAGTGAGGGGTTCCCGAGGGCAGGAATGAATTAAATCAGGCATTGTGATGCGTTGGATACATTATAAAAGAATGCCAGGCACAAAGCTGGCACGAATTAAAAGCGGACTAAATATTTATCGAATGACAAGTTTTAAGAGCAAGGCTTTCAACTTCCTGGTAAGAAATGGGCACCTGTTTCAGGGAAGGTTGAAAAAGGAGGAATTTGATTATAACACCTCTATTGCAGGATTCAGGGAGCGATGCGAGAAAGGTGCCGCAAGAGCCGGGAAACTGCCGGAAGGGATAGCGATAGAAAGGGTGACGGCAGAAGGAATCGCCGCCGAGTGGCTGATTCCCGAAGGGGCAGACCGGGAGAACGTCGTCCTGTACGTTCACGGGGGAGGGTATGTATCGGGGTCCTGCAGCGACCACCGTGGAGTGGTTTCGAAACTTGCCCGTTACACCGAGGTGACCCATTTGCTCTATGAATACCGGCTGGCCCCTGAGCATCCCTACCCCGCAGCACTGGAAGATTCCGTGGTGGTTTACCGGTGGTTGCTTGCCTCGGGCTTTAAACCCGGGAATATTATGATGGCGGGAGAATCAGCCGGCGGCGGTCTTTGCCTGGCCACACTGCTTGCCCTGAAGGAGAGAAACCTGCCAATGCCGTCGGCGGCGGTCGTCCTTTCCCCTTGGACGGATCTCACCTGCTCGGGAGATTCCTACAGGACCAAAAACAAAGTATCTCCGGCCCCGCTGAACTCATGGACCGTATTCAGCCGGTATTACGCGGGGAACCACAACCCGGCCGATCCCCTGATCTCTCCGTTGTTCGGGGATTTGAGGGGATTGCCTCCCCTGTTCATTAATTCCGCAGCGGACGATGAGCTGTTCGACGATGGAGAACGGTTCTTCCTCCGGGCTAAGGAGGCGGGCGTCGAAGTACACTTCCGTCCCGGAATGGGAATGATCCACTGCTATCCGTTGCTGGCTCCCCTGTTCAGGGAAGCCGAAGAGGCCATGAACGAAATCGCTGCATTCGTCAAAAGCCATTTGATAAAGAAGTGACAAAGTCAAATGACCATCAATGACGCGTTAGCAAATGATACCCATAGTCCAGCCCGGCAGATCGTTCTGGCGGGGCAAATGACTATGAATGACGCGAAGCCAATGACGCACGCAGTGCAAATGACATTTAATGGCTTTTGGGAGTATAAAATATAGACCGTGTACATAAACACAAAAGGAGGACATTACCCTCCTCCTGTGGGCGGTGAGGGATTCGAACCCCCGACCCTCCCGACATATAATGTCGGGATGCTCTGAACCAGCTGAGCTAACCAATCTGACCATCGTCGGTCATATTTTTTGAACGGTTTATCAAGGCGTTTATTCGATCTTTACTTTTCCATTTCTTTAACTGGATTTCACGTGTCAATCCCTCTGTTTTTGTAGCATATGCTTCTTTGTGTACAAGAATCCATGGTCTACCCGTCGAAGTAAAACCTTGTTTGGCTGAATGATGCCTTGCAAGACGACCTTCAAGGTCTCCGGTGGAGCCTATGTAATATTTATCCAGTTTTTGGGAGTATAAAATATAGACCGTGTACATAAACACAAAAGGAGGACATTACCCTCCTCCTGTGGGCGGTGAGGGATTCGAACCCCCGACCCTCTGGGTGTAAACCAGATGCTCTGAACCAGCTGAGCTAACCGCCCCGTTATTTTCAGCGTTCCTGAAAAGCGGTGCAAATATAAGGCCTATTTTTAGTTCTGCAAAAAAACTTTATAAAATTTCAGCCACCACGAAATTACTGCCTCCGACAAAGACCAGGTCATGTCGTCCGGCGGCAGCTTTGGCTGCTGCAAACGCTTCTTTCACAGTTGGATAAGATTTCCCGGAAAGTCCGAAGGAAGCCGCTTTCTCCCCTAGCAGTTGCTGATCCAGCGCACGGGGTAGCTGTGCGCGGGTGAAATAGTAAACTGCCTCTTGGGGCAGGAGGGCCAGTACTTTATCTGGGTTTTTATCGGAAACCGTCCCGAACACCACATGCAGTTTCTTATAGGGTGTCTGCCGGATCTGTTCCGTCACCTGTCGGATCCCGTCTTCATTATGCCCGGTATCGCAAACCACCAGCGGATTATGACCGATGACCTGCCATCGTCCCTGCAACCCTGTCAGCCTTGTCACATCAGCCACCCCGGCATAAACTGCCTTGTCGGGTATGTCCCATCCTTTGGCAACCATCAGTTCGATGGTTTTCAGCACGGCAGGAAGATTCAGACGCTGATAAATGCCCAGTAAATCGGTCTTCAACCCAGGAAACCTTATCTCCTCTCCTTTCCGGAAGTTGAAAACTTGCCTGCCGTCCAGTCCGATTGTACTGTAACCGGCATGGTACTCCCTGCCGGCAAACCAGATGGGCGCATTTTCTCGTAATGCTTTCTGTCGAAATACATCCTCTGTTTCAGGCTGCCACTGGCTGACAACCACCGGAATACCCGGTTTGATGATCCCAGCCTTTTCTCCGGCGATTTCCGGCAGGGTATTTCCCAGGAACATCTGGTGATCATAACTGATATTGGTAATTATGCTGACCTCGGGGATAATGATGTTGGTCGAATCCAGTCTTCCGCCCAGTCCCACCTCAATAACTGCCGCATCCACCTTTTCGCGGGCAAAATAATCAAAAGCCATGGCCATGGTAAGCTCAAAAAAGGAGGGTTCCAGCCGGGCTTTGCGGTTCAGCTTCAGAAAACGGTTCAACCACCGGATAACCTCGAAACGGGGAATCATCATTCCGTTGATCCGGATTCTCTCACGAAAATCCTTCAGATGGGGGGAAGTGTATAATCCAGTGCGGTAACCGGCCGATTGGAGCACGGCTGCCAGCATGTGGGAAACCGAACCTTTGCCGTTGGTCCCTGCCACATGGAGCGTGGGGAATTTCCGGTGTGGGGATTGGTACATTTCGTCGAGTTGCCAGGTATTGTCCAGTGAATTTTTATAGGCTGCAGGTCCGATTCGCTGGAACATCGGCAACTGGTTGTACAGATAATCGAGTGTATCGGAATAACTTCGCATAAAAAACTTATTAACCATTACAAGTTTATTAATTTCAGGAACAATCCAGCCGGTGATGAGGCTGTTTTTTTACATTTACGGCAATTAATAATATTGAAACGGATGCCACGCAAAAAGAAACCCAGCAAGATTTTTATCCTGGATACCAACGTCATTCTGCATGATCACACCTGCATTTACCAGTTTGAAGACAATGACATCGTGTTACCCATTACGGTCCTGGAAGAATTGGATAAATTCAAAAGGGGGAATGACCTGATCAATTATCAGGCCCGTGAATTTGTGCGGTTGTTGGATGAAATTGTGGGCGACGAGCTATTCAACGGAGGGAAATCACTGGGTCCCACTCTGGGAAAATTACGTATTGAGACAGGCAAGCCCTATTCCGAAGCACTGAAGAATTCGTTCCACGAAGAGATTCCTGACCATCGTATCCTGGCTATTGCCGAATGGACGGCCAAAAAGAACGAAGACCGCAAGGTCATCCTGGTCAGCAAGGACATCAACCTGCGCATGAAGGCCAAATCGCTGGGCATTCAGGCTGAGGATTACAAGTCGGATCAGGTTCACGACATCAATATCCTTGAAAAGACTGTGGCTACCTTCGATAATTTCAAAACGGAGATCATTGAAAAATTATACCACGAAGGAGCTTTCAGCATGCTCGAAGTCGACTGGCAATATAAACCGGAAGCCAATGAATGCTTTATTCTAAAAGGAGGCAATTCGAGTGTCCTGGCCAGATACGATGCTTCCTCCAAAATGGTGCGCCGTCTGGAGAAGAAAACCGTCTATGGCATCAAGCCGCGGAATGCGGAACAAACCTTCAGCATAGATGTGCTTACCGATCCCGAAATCAGGCTGGTGGCCCTGACCGGTAAAGCAGGGACCGGAAAAACCCTGCTGGCGCTGGCAGCAGCGTTAGAACAGCACCGTCAGTTCGAACAGATTTTACTGGCTCGTCCGATTGTGGCACTCAGCAACAGGGATCTGGGTTTTCTTCCGGGAGATGCCCTGGAAAAGATCAATCCTTACATGCAACCCCTTTACGACAATCTGGGAGTGATCAAACATGCCTTCAACGCAAGAAGTCCTGAATATCAGAAGATTGAAG
>CAYWTT010000284.1:0-5597 GCA_964461245.1 uncultured Prolixibacteraceae bacterium
GTACGGTCACCAATCAATCAGGCCGTGTACCTGCTACAATGTTCCAAATTGCAAGGGGCTTGCAGAGTGCAAGCACGGTTTATGCCAATGACTGGGCCAACATGTACCAGGGCATCCGTTGCTGTGATATTTTGATCGAACACCTGGATGCCGTCCCTGATATGGAAGAGTGGGAAATAAAACAGTGGAAAGCTGAAGCCAAGTTTCTCAAGGCTTATTACCACTTCAACCTGATCCGCAAATGGGGTCCCGTCCCCATTATCAGAGAGAGCCTGCCTATTGATGCTGACGTTGAAACAGTACGTGTTTATCGTGATCCGATCGATGATTGCTTCGACTATGTCCTCGAACTGTTGGATGAAGCAATTCCTGACCTTCCTTTGACTAATCCTTCTGTGGATGAATATGGTCGTGCAAACCGACTTATTGCTGCTTCTCTCAAGGCCCGCGTTTCAGTATATGCAGCCAGTCCGTTGTTCAACAACAATGTGGATCAGGCTCCCTTAGTGGATAGTCGTGGTATTCAGCTGTTTGCACAAAGCAAATCTGAAACAGCGCAGCTAAAACGTTGGGAAAATGCAGTGACTGCGTGTAAGGAAGCAATTGACCTGTGTGCCGAAGCCAATGTGAAACTTTACAAATATGACAATGAATACCGTGTAAACGACACGCTGCACCTGGACTTCACGTTGCGGGGTATGATGTGTGACAGATGGAACGAAGAAATAATATGGGGCAATACACAAAGCAATGCCACTCAGTTGCTGATGTGGCAGCAATTGACTACTCCCAATCTGCAGTACAAGTCTTTGGGTTGGACTCATGCCTTGAGCTGCTATGCTTTCATTGGGGTACCCCTGAAAATTGCCGAGCAATTCTATACAAAGAATGGGATACCCATCATTTATGATCGTAGCAGGCAAGGTGTTAATGAATACGCACTCCGTACAGGTGACCAAGCCCATGCATATTACCTGGAGCCGGGTTATACCACTATTCAGTTGAACTTCGACCGGGAACCGCGTTTCTACGCTTTTCTGGGTTTTGATGGGGGTAAATGGGTCGGTGCATTGACCAACTACAACGACTTGAAACCGGGAGATATTTTTGATGTGGAATGTCGCATGGGTAAAGCGCTTGCAAAGACCGGCAATGAAACAGGACCTCTGACCGGTTATTCCAAAAAAGATGTATCCTTATCGAAATCGGATTGGCGCAAATGGCAGTCAATTGTCATCCTATTGGTATCCATGGCCGATGATTCGTCTCGCCGACCTATACCTGCTGTATGCCGAAGCCATCAATGAGGCGGAAGGTCCTAATGGTGCACACAATGCTGAAATGTTTGACTATATCAACGCTGTCCGTGAACGTGCAGGTATCCCGGATGTCAAGACATCGTGGGATCAATACAGCACTTCTCCTGGTAGGTATAATACCAAAACCGGTATGCGTGACATTATTCATAAGGAACGTCTGAACGAGCTTGCTTTTGAGAGTCAGCGTTTCTGGGATCTCCGACGCTGGAAGGAGGCCAATACGGAATACTCGAAGAATATCTATGGTTTCAGTGTGATTTCATCACGACCGGAAGATTATTACAGGAAAATTCTGATTGCCGAACAGCCATTTTCCCAGAAGAACTATTTCTGGCCCATTCAGACTGCTACTCTTGAAAAGAATCCGAATCTTATACAGAATTTAGGATGGTAATTGTTTAACCAGGATAAAAAAAATGGATATGAAAAAAATTATATTATCGTGTTTGGTATTTGTAACAATGCTGATTTATTTCAGCTGTGATGAAGCCGGACGAATTGACCAGATTGATGATAGCATACCAGCGCCAAAAGCAGTTGAGGTAACTCAGGTTACCCGCATTCCGGGTGGTGCCGTCATCAAGGTAAAAATTCCGGATGATGACAATCTGAAGGGTGTCGTTGCTAAATATGAACGCAACGGTGAAGAAGTAAATACGAAAATTTCCCGTTATCTGGATAGCCTTGTTATTGTAGGTTATGCAGATACACTGGAACATGTGGTTCAGGTAAGTTCATTCAATGTGAACGAAGTCACTTCAACCCCGGTCGACGTGACCATCACTCCGTTGCCTGCTGCAGTGCAAACTGTGCAGTTTGATATGGTAGAGGCTTTTGGAGGAATTAAGATTCACGTGATGAACAATACCTCCAAGGCTGATCTGGCGGTCTGCCTGCTTACCGATAAGGACATAGCCAATATTGATTTACCGAATCAGTCAAAGAAGTGGGTAGAGGTTACAACCTTATTTACTGCATCCGAAGATATTTTTCTTTCCCGTCGTGGCCTGAAAGATGTTAAAACCATCTTCGGTGTATACATTCGTGACAGATGGGGCAATAAATCCGATACGTTGGTCAAGGTTTTGACTCCACTCCAGGAAATCAAGCTTGACAAGAAACTGTTCAAGTATTACAATCCGGGCGATGACAATTCGGTATCAACCAACTCGTCATTGTATCCCATTCAGGGTTTGTGGGATGAATCGGGGCTTTCTGCTGCTCCATACTTCTATGCAAGTACCAGCAGCAACCCCATCCCCCAGTGGTTTACCATAGACCTCGGTGTCCGGGCAAAGCTCAGTCGTATCGGAAAGATGGCGCGAATTGACTATGCGATCTGGACAGGTGCCCACCCCCGTGAATTTGAGTTTTGGGGAAGTATGGCACCGACCGGTGTGAAAGTCCCCACTAACGAGCATGGATTTGACAATACTTGGTTTAAGCTGGGTTATTTTGAACAACCCCGGCCCTCGGGGTACAATCCAGATGGGACTGTACCCGGCACCTATACAGCTGAAGACCGTGTAATGTTCAATACCGGTACTGAGTTTGAAATGGACAATACCGTTAATGAGCATGCCTATGATGAACTCCGATATCTCCGTGTCGTGATTGTAAATACCTTCGCCACCTGGGAAACCAAAGCCACAGTCGGTCAGATCCAGCTTGGTGAGATTACTCCTTTCGGACAGGTTCTTGAAGTGTACGGCAAATAATGTGAGTATCATTAAAAAATGCAGATTACCATGAAGAAAAGTTTATATTTACTGTTGGCCCTGTTCATAGGGACAGGACAATACTCCTGTAAAAATCAGGATGACGTTTACCAGGAATTCGTTAAGAAAGGAGGATATGTCTATCCTCAGAAGACGAATGGTCTGGCCATATTTTCCGGATACAAAAGGATTAAACTGGTATGGGATGTCCCCAAGGACCCCTCGGTCAGAACAGCTAAAGTGTTCTGGAATAATAAGACCAATGTGAAAGACATCGATTATGCAAACCATACAGGCGATCGGGTGGAACTTTATGTCGACGGACTGGAAGAAAGATCCTATACGTTTCAACTGGTAAACTTTGATTCCAAGGGCAATCAGTCGATGATGACCGAAATCACCGCAGCACCCTATGCGGAAAACTGGCTGATGATGCATGCTGACCGTACCGTATCCTCTGCACAGATAAATGGAAATGCAGCCGATCTTGTGATGAGCTATGGAACGGCTGAGATGATTGCAACCCGGTTCAGGTATGTCAACACGGTTGGTGAAACCGTTGTACATGACCAGACAATGGATGCCGCCAGCAATAAGATCTCTCTGCCTGGTGCGGTAAGTGGCAAGCGCTTTGAATTCAGTTCCAGCTACTGCCCCACTGGTGGGCTGGATACCATCTGGAACGACTGGAAAAAGTCAATAAACCCAATTTCGGGACGATTGGATTGCACCTCATGGGGAGTGGCAGTGACGGCTAACCAGATCTATGGAACGAGTGTGCCAGAAAATGTTTTTGATGGTATTATCGATGCGAATCACAGATGGCATAGTTCAACCTCTGCTACGTACAAGTCAATATTCCCCAAAATCATGGTTGTGGATGCGATGAAGAATTCGTTTTACATCAACAAATTGGTCATGTACCAACATCCGACATCTACCACCAGGTATGCAAACTCGGTAGAGATTTACTGGGGCAATCAACCTTTCGATCCAGATGCAGGCGCTGAATATGCAACCTCTCCCGGATTTGCCGCTGCTATTGCAAATAGCACCTATCTGACAACCACCTTTTATTACGGCACCGCAGTCTGGTCTAAAACCTGGGCAGACATGCAGAACTTCAGGTATTGTGCCATTGTCTGGAAGAACTCACGGTCAAGTAATGGGTACATCGATTTGTGGGAAATGGAGTTTTACGGGTATGATGCTGCCGCAGGAGATTAATCCGGCAAGCCAGAACTGGTCTTGATCAATTGTTGTGTAATTATCAGCCAGATAGCAAAGCAACCGGCAGGAAGATTCACAACCTTCCTGCCGGATTTACCTAAATATTAAAAACGCTCAATCGTTTGTTCAGTTCATTATTTATATTATATTTGTGTTGCCGAGCCAATTACCTGAGCAATAATTCAAGAACATATACCAATTAACAGGAACATTATGAATACGTTAAAGCTATTTTTCTTTTGCAGCCTGATCGCGCTTGTGTCTTGCAACGTAAAGGAGACTTCGGGGAAAACGCATACCCTTTCTAAAAGTGCATTGCTGGATAAAATAAAGGGGGGTTGGGCAGGACAAGTAATTGGATGTACCTATGGCGGTCCGACTGAATTCAAATGGAACGGAACAATGATCGGTGAAGATATTCTGATCCCCTGGGATGATTCCCGTATGTTATGGTATTATGAGAAATCACCTGGATTGTACGACGATGTATATATGGATCTGACCTTTGTGGAAGTATTTGACAAATATGGACTCGATGCTCCTGATTCCCTGCATGCAAAAGCCTTCGCAAATGCAGGATACCCGTTATGGCATGCAAATCAGGCAGCTCGTTACAATATTCTGAATGGCATTAGGCCCCCAGAGTCAGGTTATTGGAAAAATAATCCGCATGCCGATGACATTGATTTTCAAATCGAAGCAGATTTTGCGGGACTTATGTCGCCGGGAATGGTCAACTCAGCAGCAGATATTGGCTGGAGTATTGGCCATATCATGAACTATGGTGACGGAGTATATGGCGGGATCTATGTGGCAGCCATGTATGCATTGGCTTTTATTCATAATGACATTGCATTCATTGTGGAAGAAGCATTAAAAACGATTCCGGAACAGAGTGAATATTACCAGTGTATATCAGATGTAATAAAGTGTTATCGTGAAGACCCGGACGATTGGAAAAAAGCCTGGTTTGAGGCACAGAAAAAATGGACATCCGACAAAGGTTGTCCGGAAGGGGTTTTCAGACCTTATAACATAGATGCCAAAATCAATGGAGCCTATATTGTGATCGGTTTGCTTTATGGAAAAGGAGATTATGGAGCAACCATTGACATCAGTACCCGCTGCGGTTATGATTCAGACTGTAACCCGGCCAATGCTGCAGGAATATTGGGCACCATGATCGGATACAACCAAATTCCGGAATATTGGAAACAGGGAATCACAAAGGTGGAAGATTTAGATTTTCCATATACGAAGATGTCGCTCAATCATGTATATGAAACCGGATTCCGTCATGCTGCGGAGATGATAAAAAGGAATGGGGGCA
>CAYWTT010000285.1:0-5543 GCA_964461245.1 uncultured Prolixibacteraceae bacterium
TTCCATTTCCATCACCCCTTATGGAGAAGAAAAGCCTGTTACTGAATATAATTTCAGCGATCTCGATATTGCCTCAAAAGTCAATGATGACATGTCCTTCGGTGAAGCTTTCATGACTGCACGTGAAGAAGTTGGCCCTGCAGGTATCTTTTACTGGCACGGTCAGCCCTACAATACATTCAATAAAGAAGAATGGGCTGAATTGACCGCAGACCAAAAAGATGATTACTTATCGAATGTGGTTGAAACGGATCAAAGTGGAAGTACAGACGACAGTTCCGACTTCTCTCAGTATGGATTCAGAAATGAGAACATGGATTCCGATACGGGAGAGCAGGTATTTATTGCCGAACCATTAAACCTGTCTGATATTCACACGGAATTACCCCATGCAGTAAGTTCCGGGAATGAAGAAATTATGGCAGCCGGAATTGCTGAACCGGATCAGACAAATATTGATTTGTCGGCCATTGAACAGGTTAGCGCCCAGATTCCGGAGGTGACGTATGCAGATAGTCTGGAACTGGATAAATTAACTGAAAGACAGGATGAACTGAACAGTCAGATGCAAACTTTGCAGGAGGAAGTTGATAAAGCAGGTGTTCAGGAACATCTTCATACACTCGCCGGAATTGTGGACATTGGTCAGCAAATATTAAGTGTCGGAGCTGATTTTGGACTGGTTCCCGGCTTTGCCAGTAAAATCTATGGCAGGATTTTCCAGAGCGCCCACCTTGCCAGTGATGTGGGTGATTCAATAGACCGTCTTAACGATAATGAATAATACCATGTTAGTTAATTGCATAAATCCGGAGTGTAAAACGGTTTTCGTTGTTCCGAATAGCGATCTCGATAAGGTACGACCTATAGTAGTTTGCCCCGCATGTAACACTACCAACGATATCGACCCCATGGTTGCCGTATGTTCCAATTCTTCATGCGGCAAAAAATTCAGGTATTATGATTTCCTGTACAATGGCAAGGATATGCTGGTATCGTGCCCTCATTGTTCTCAGGTCAATCAGGTCGGTGTCAGGCTTGTGGCCCTGATTAATAAAGAAGAGGAGTTTAAGGAACTGCTGAAGACCAGGCAATCAAGGTGCGGTAATGAATCATGCCGAAAAGTATTGCAGTACCAGGAGATCATGCTCGACCTGATCAATCCTTTGGTTACATGTCCCCATTGTAAGTCCATCAACAGAATAAAACTCAAATCATTTAATCAATCCTGATTATGCAGATTACGGTTTTTTGCGGAAATAAGCTTTGCAAGTCAAAAATAGTGATTGACACCCACGCCATAAGCCTGGAAAACCCTAAGATACAGTGTAGCGTCTGCGGGCAGTATTCTTTGATTGACCGGGAATTTCTTTCGAAAATCATATTGAAGGAGCAGAATGAAAAACTGGAAATGCAAAAAATCATTGTAGGGTTCCTGATTGTGCACGACGAAATGACAAAACCACAGACATTTACAATAAAAACCGGCAAAAACTGCATCGGCAGAAAGGATAAAGATAAACCATGTGAAATCATGATTGAAACTGAAGATGCTTATATGAGCCGAAATCACTGTGTTATAGAAGGTGGTATGGATAAGTCGGGAAATATCTGTCTTATTCTGTACGATTTGGGGAGCCTAAACGGCACATATCTTAATGGAAATCCCAAACGGTTAAGTAAAGAAGACAAAGTTTACTTGGAAGATGGCGATACTATTCAGATCGGTAAAACAAAAGTCATGGTCAAGTTGGTAAAGTCTTCAAAAACTGCAGAAGAAGCCAGAAAAAATGTCATGAGCTTACCCTATTCCAAAACAGTGGTTATTCAGAACTGAGAATACAAAAATTTTAATGTGAAGCTTTGAAAATGATCATTGGAAAGAAATTCATCGGATTCACCTCTAAGGGTATACGTCCCAACAACGAGGATTATATTCTACCCTCTCCTGATTCATTTCCTTCCGAAAATGATCTGTTCATTGTTTGCGATGGTGTTGGCGGAGCAGCCAGGGGCGAAACGGCAAGTAAAATTGCAGCTGATTCTTTCGCTGAATTTATATTGAAAAGAAATCCGTCAAATTTTTCTGATGATCTGTACAATATGGCATTGCAATATACTGAAGGGAAAATGGATGAATATATCAGATTCCATCCTTCAGCAAGGGGTATGGCGACAACTATTGCCCTGATCTATTTTTGCAGATCAGGTGCCGAACTGGCTTGGTGCGGTGACAGCAGAATATACCATGTAAGGGGAAATTCCATTTTGTTTCAGTCTGAAGATCACAGCCAGGTCAATATGATGGCAAAAGCCGGGCTGATCAAAAAGGAAGAGATAGTCTCCCACCCTGATAAAAACATTCTCATGCGCGCCATCCAGGGGGCATCTATAAAAAAAACGAAGATTGAAACAGCACAGTTGACAGAAATTTTTCCCGGTGACTATTTCTTTATTTGTTCCGATGGGGTATGGGAAGTGGTCAGCAACGAAATATTGGCTGAAATATGTTCCGGACCAGGCAGCATTGAACTGAAAACGGATAACTTTAAACAAATTTGCAGCAAGTATAGTCATGATAATTATTCGGGATTTCTGATTGAAATTGAGAATGTTCAAAACGAGGAAATACAATCCGGAATAGTTGACAAGGAAGAGGATGAAATTCCGTTTGCCCGGATGATTTAACAAAACACTGGCGAAGATTAACTAACTTAAATAGATGCTGTTATTAAATAACAAATACCAGTTTGATCCCAAAACTGACCTGCTGGGAGAAGGGGGTTTCAGCAGGGTTTACAAAGCCAATGACATTCTTCTTAACAGAACAGTGGCTTTAAAGATCGCAAACCGCAGCGATTTTCAGTCAAGCTATAATTATCTGGAAGAGATCCGGAAAGCGATTGATTTCAATCATATCAACGTAGCCAGGTATTACGATGGTTTTGAATACAATGAGATTTCCTTTGGTGAGAAAGTAACTTATCAGGTCGGCGTTATGGAATACCTGCCCGAGGGTATCCTTACACACGAAGTTTTCAGGAAACTGATCGTTCCGGAAAAGAAAAAACTGGTGAAAGGGATCCTGGAAGGATTAAAATATTTACACGAAGAGAAGAATATTATTCATCGTGATATTAAACCCTCCAATATTCTCCTTGCCCGAATAAAGGGAGAGTTGGTTCCTAAAATAGCCGATTTCGGGATCAGCAAGGAAAGAGGAGATAAAAGCACCGGGATATCCCGAATTGTAGGTTCATTCGACTACATGGCTCCGGAACAGTTTGACAAAAAGAAACATATCGATTTTAATACCGACCTTTGGGCTTTCGGGGTTCTGCTTTACAACTTATGCCTTGGCAGGATGCCATTTTCTGATGAATCGATTACATCAGAGGCTGAAGTGATCCGGAATATTGTTGATAAACCTGTTCCTGAAGATATAAAACGGATTCCATCCCCTTTCAGGGAAATCATCAGTTTGTGCCTTGTTAAAGAACGTCACAACAGGATTGGTTCAGCTTCGGATTTGCTGTCATTCCTGGAAGAAAATGAATCGGTCGCTGTACAACCACCGCCCCCCCATTTCAATGGCAGGACTAAAGTGCTTGAAGAACCTGAGAATGAGGAAAAGACCATTATTCCTCTTCAGAAAAATGAGAAGAAATCAAGAAGTTCTGATTACAAATACTGGTCCAGACGATTGATTTCCAGGACCGGCTTGTTTGTCTCTTTGGGAATCCTATTGACAACAGCCGCTGTTGTTGTCATCTTTGGAGTGATTAATAAACAGAAGGCTTCACGGAATGAAAGGGAAAAGCTGATTTCCGGACTGTTAAGCAAGGCAGATGGTTGCATGGATAAAAATCTGTTCAGGAATACCGGCACAGAAAATGCATTTATTTATTTGCAGGAGATCGTTAAAATGGATCCTGAAAATCAAGAGGCAAAAAGCCGGATGGAGAAAATCGCAAAGAAACTGGCTGAAGACGGCGACAGTGCCTTCCAAATGAAGAAATTTGGAGAAGCCGCCGTTGATTATGCCGATGCGCTTCTCTATCTTCCCAACGACAGTAATCTGATCAGAAGACAAAAAAAGGCTGTGGAGGAGAGTCAGATTCCGCAAAAAACGTCTCCTCTTCAGGAAAAAGATGCAAGTGCCCTGCAATTGAAGCATTTTGGTGACAGCTTATTCCGTCTGAAAAATTATCGGGGTGCTGTAGCCTTTTACAACCAAGCTTTGGTGCTTAAGCCCGGGGATGCCTCCCTGGCTGCCAGAATCAGGGATGCTGAATCGTTGCAGAATGCAGGTTCAGCATCCCTTGTTATTGCCCCGGGAAACGATTACTTCCAGAAATATAATATGGTTCAGGTCCAGGGGGGAACTTTTGAAATGGGCAATGGAGGGGGTGAGGGTGATGAAGACGAGAAACCCGTGCATACAGTAAAGGTTGACGGTTTTTATATGGGAAAATATGAAATCACCGTCGGGCAGTTTAAAGAATTTATTGAGGCCACAGGCTACCGAACCAGTGCAGAAAAGGATGGATGGGGCTATTTTCTTACCAATGAAGGATTTGAGAGAAAGCCGGGAATGAACTGGCGGTATAATGCATCCGGAAACGTTCACCCGGAGAGCAGTTATCTTCATCCGGCGATCTTTGTAAGCTGGAACGATGCCTCGGAATTCTGCAAATGGCTAAGTCAGAAAACCGGATTGAAATTTCGTTTACCCACTGAAGCGGAATGGGAATTTGCAAGCCGGGGAGGCCGATTTAAAAATCAGTACAGGTTCAGTGGAAGCGATAACCTAAACCTGGTTGGATGGTACAATGAAAATTCAGGCCACGGAACGCATTCTGTGGGGGAAAAATCCGGTAATTCCCTGGGCCTGTTCGATTTATCGGGTAATGTATGGGAATGGTGCATGGATATATATGGTCCTTATGGAAGTGAAGCCCAATCTAATCCTTCCGGAGCAACGTCAGGAAATTCCCGGGTCCTCCGGGGTGGCGGATGGTTTGATCCAGGCTTCGGATGCCGCATCACCAACCGGGGCTCCTATGCGCCAGGATATAAAGATTTTAATACAGGCTTCCGTCTGGTGATCAGTAAATAAATGTTTTCTTTCTGTCCGTGTTCATCCAACACTTCCCGTTAGTATTATCATCAATTGATGGATATTTTCATCACATACACATTGTCCGATTCATTGCTTTCGGCATACTGTTTTCTGTTATCCACCACAATCAATAAATAGTAGTTACCCACAGGAGCGGTTGTTGGAACAGTAAATTTCTCTTCCAGGGTATATTCATTCCTGTTTGCTGCAGAAATGGTAATCTGGGTTTCCTGGCCAAGGATATCTGTAAGTGGACTCCAGGTGGCATCCGTGGATATATAATACCCGACAAAAGGAGTGTATGTTGAACTGGTTCCGTTATTGATAAAGCGGGTAGTAACAACTACTGTCTGACCCCTTGCTGGTGTGTCATCACTGATTTGTGAACTATAGATATAAAAATTCGGAACGCAGGCAGAGG
>CAYWTT010000286.1:0-5538 GCA_964461245.1 uncultured Prolixibacteraceae bacterium
ATTATTACTTTATAGGGTTTATTGGCAACCACATTTTCGGCCACAAATTCGAGCGTGACCCTGTCGTTGGTTTCCTCCACCATACGGGAGGTAAAGGTTGGACCAGCCTGATTGGGTTCAGTACGGACAGGATAGGCTGTACCATCAACATAAAGGGTCAGCCCTCCATTACCGCTGCTGTTCCCAATCTCCAGAATATCCATTCCCCAGTCATTCCTGTCATAGTGATAATTTTCCTTTGTAATTTTAGCAAAATCAGGAAAGATGAGTTGTTCGATCCGCTTACCAAACAGATCAAAATGACCATCATAAAACCGGAAAGCCGCACGTTCTGACTCCCAGCGCCAGTTTGACAAGGTACTCTCCATCCAGGCTACGCGCTGTTTTTCCGGCTTACTCCTCTGGGCATGAATCCAATCCTGATAATCTTGTTCTGGTATATCTACCTTGAATTCCCCCGATAACAATTTCATCATTGCCAATACATCATTTCTGCTTCTGGCGGTATTAAAAGCTTTCCAAAAGGACCGGCTTCCAGCCTTCATTTCCTTAAGTTTTGCAATTTTGTAATCACAGGAAATGCTTAGAAAATAGAGGGTAGCCTCATCGCTTTCAGTAAGAATTTTTGAAACTTCGGCGGAATAGTGATCATTTAGAAAGCGATTCTGCAACAGTTCCCATACCCGATCATGTTCTGCCGCTTTTCTGCAGGAACGCAACACAGCTATCAATGTCTTGTTCAACAGGTACTTGCTCTCTGATGCATTGCAAACCATAGGCTTATAAATCGAACTTAATCCTTCGTAACTCCAAAGTGTACTTTTCACATCAGAAACATCGACTTCCCATGAGTCGTCAACAGTACCGTTATTACCAAGATCCAGTGTGATTTTGTCCAATATCCCGTCATTATTGGTATCAAGCCAGTTGTAGTACATGTCTGAAACATCATCTCCATCAAAGTCAACGTTTAACCAGGCTTTATCACAATGCTTAATGTGAATTCGTGAGTCGGCAGGATTAAAGTAATACTCATTCAATCCCCTGGGTTTAAGAACCAATTCATAACGCTTGTTATAAGGGCCGCAATCAGGTCCGCCGACACGTGGCATAAAGTATTGAGAGTCAAGTGAAGCAGACGCGATGATGCCCTCCCAGCGGTCAATGGTGTCATTGGGCTTATTCCATGCCCGGTTCAGATCAATCTCGTCCCAGGTGAACAGGACCCTTCCCCATGTCATTTTTCTTAAATACTCAGTAGCAGACTCTTTTTTAAGAATTAACCCGGAAGAAATACCCCGTATGGTAACCACCTCGCCTTCTTCTTTGGAAATCTTAAAGGCGGCATTGGGTTCATTCAGGGTCCAGCCAGGTGCTAAAGCCGAAATTCCTGCATCGTAGTTACGAGGATGGTCCAAGGTACCGTCATTATCTGCATCAAAACTCCAACGAATGCTCCAAATATTATCGCCATGACCTGCCACGCGAATTACTTCCTCTGTAACTCCATCATTATTACGATCATAGAAGAAAAATGGGTTTTCAGAAAATGGTATCCACAGGTTTCTTTCGGATGAATAATAAAAGCTACTGAAAGACTCGTCGCCTCCGAAATGAGATTTATACTGGCAGGAAGATTGGTCATAGTGGTAGTCAACATCATACCACAGCATATTATCATCACCGTCATCACTGCTCCACCATACTCTTAATCCGTATTTCTCGTCGTAGAAAAACATGCTCATACGATCCAAATCCAGATCTCCGTCTAAGTCCTCATAATCTATGACGGCATCCACTTTCCCATCTGCATTCCAGTCTGCAATATAAAGATCACTGTGCAAATCAGGTTCTTTTCCATATTCCAGATTTCCATCTTCGTCGATTACGCGAACCAATACCGGACGATGTTTTTCCTGATGACGCCGGTCTGTATCGATAAACCACACCTCGTCAGGTTTGCCGTCGTTATTATTGTCGACATAATGACGCTTACCCGGATTGTCGGTATATACCGTCTGGACTATATCAGGGTTTAAAACGACCAGATCTCCGAAAACTTGTTCAAATGCAATCTGTTGTTTGGTTTTACGGTCGGTGATTGCACCGGAATCAAAACCAGAACTGGTTATTATATCTTCCAAAGTAATAGTAGCCGCACTTCTGCATGCAAAAAAGAGCAAAACAGTAAAAATGGTTGCAGGGATTGCTTTCCCTTTTAAAAACCGCACATGGGCTGCAACTTCCCGATAAAAACAAAGCATCTTCTTCAATTTGTATTTTAATTTACTGTTATCCACACAGGATAATTTTACCTTAATCAGGGCTTCATTCACCAAAGAACATTCTTAAACAGATACCATCATTCTTGGTATATTGGATCTGACCTTAGTTGGTCCAAATACCCTGTGAAATCAAATCGCAACATTCTTCCAGGAACTGAAAGCACAAGGCTTTCGTGACCATCCAGGAACGCAGCAAAAGAATAGGGAAGGTATAATCATGATGATTATTTTCCCTATTCTGCCGTAATTACATTCCTCTTATGGTTTAACAATCCTGCCTTCTTCAATGATCTCAGTCTGTGGGGATACGTTAAGTTCTTCTCCCTGATATCCCCTGTTCTGGTTGATGACCCCCATGGTATTAGAGGTAATTACATTAACATCAATCGGCCAGTAGACATTATAGGGAGAAATACGGTACACATTTGGTCCGATCGTACCTTTCTTATACCAGGTGTTGTAATTCTTCACCCGATCGTACCACCAGTTTTTTTCGTGGAAATTATCAAGGCGATAACCGTCGATGTTATTAACGGCCATGATGTTGGCAATTCTTACCAGTTCTGAGTGCCGGAACTCCTCCAGATAAAGCTCACGCATACGTTCGTCTGCTATGTAGTTAATATCAATCATATCAGCCGATACCGGCAGTGCTTTGGCTCTTACCCTGACTTTATTGATATCTTCAGCGGCCTTTCCTTTATCTCCTTTCCAAAAGTATGCCTCAGCACGTATCAGATAAGTTTCTGCTAAGCGGAAAAGGTATGAATCACCGTTGCCCCCATAGGGTACTCCTTTGTAATCATCGGCATGAGGGTAAAAGGTTTTATAGTAGGCCATAGGCCATAGGCGTAAACTGTCATACTTGTTAGCCAGATATTGGAAGTTAATTGGTTTGCCATAATCAACCGAAGCAGGATTATTGTAAAGGATTTCACTTGACTCCCACCAGCAAGCATCAGAACGTCTAAGATCAGGCGTGTTTTTCCAAGTATAACCAAACTCATTCCAAAGGTCATAACTGAACCAGGTGCTTTGGTATACATCAGAGTTGGCGCGGCCCAGCGCAGTGTATTGTGGACCGCTCGGAGTAGTGCCAGATTTACCCTTGCTGTCAAGCACCCATGACCACCACCACTGGCAGTGAAATCCGCGCATTGTAGCCCTCCATGCCTTCGTTTCCTCTGGACCGTCAACCCGATCAATCAGTGTCCAAATAGATTCCTTATTGGTTGGAATGGACTTGTTTGCCGGTCGGTGTAAATCCCAGATCACATTGTAATTGGCATTGGCAGCATCCGAACCAAAACGATTGTTCATCAAAGCATAGGGTCCATTAATCACCTCTGTAGATGTGGCTATTGCTTTATCAAATTCCGAATTGGCAAGGTAGAGCTTAGAAAGAAAATGTAGCGCAACGTACCGGTTTAATTCACCATAACCTGAATTAAGAGGAAGCCAGTCTTTTGCAAATTCTACATCCTGAATAATCTTCTTGAGTATAGCCCACCGGCTGTGTGTATAGAAGTCAAGACGCGCTCCGGTGAGTTCATAACCAATATAAGGAACATCACCATATGTTGTAATAAGCCGGTAGTACCACCATGCTCTATAAAACATGGCTGAACCCAGGATATAATTCCTGTCTTTTTCATCATTCCACTCGATATTGTCGATACGCGAAATGATCACATTTGCGTTTTTAATATAGCCATATACGGTACTTAACATAGGTAAAATGGCATGGTAAGAACCTGTAGAAGGGGTTATTATGGTCCAGTCTGTCAGCCCAAGACCATACCCATAATCGGATGCCGCATATTCCAATTGCTGATTGTTCCATCCACCATATAATTCATTCTTTATTTGTCTTTTACAAGTAATAAGACCTGCCTCAAATCCCTTCTTGTCCACATAAACGTTTTCCGGAGCATAAAATGAAAGGGGTTCGGGTTTTAGAAAATCTTCACTGCAGGAAATCTGCAATAATACCATGAATACTAAAATCCAGGTTATCCTTTGATACGACTTCATGAAGATCGCATTTATGTTATTTCTATTCATAATTCAGTTTTATTATCTTATCCAAAATGCACGTAATCAAACTCATTGCTAATTAAAGCGTAAGGTCAACTCCAAATGTAAAGGTTCGGGGCATAGGAGTCGTTGCACCCGTTTCCGGATCGAAACCCGGCCATTTGGTAAATGTCATCACGTTACGACCCGAAACATAAGCACGCAGACTTTGAACAGTAAGATGCTTTAAAAGACCCGTAACCGGAACGTTATAAGACAGATTCACATCCTGTACCCTGACAAATCCTGTGGGTTTATAAACCTGAAGCCCATCTCCGTATCGTGATAAATTGTCAGGATAGTCAATCTTGGCAAATTCACTATCAGGATTCTCCGGTGACCAATAACCCCAGTTCCAGTCATTACGACGGTCATGGGTCGATTTGTCATTGGTGACCGGCATTACGCGAAGGTGTCCCAGATCGGCACGGATAAAGATAGAGGCAGTAAAATTCTTCATGAAGGTGAAATCATTTGTAAATCCCCAACGAGTTCTGGGCTCTGTGTATCCAATGAATTTCTTGTCTTCAAAGTTTGTTAATGCATAATCACCATTTACATCGTCCACTTTGTAATCGCCAGGTTCCAGTTTATATTTGGCAGCTTCTTCCACCTCATCTACCTGCCATATACCCTGACGGTCATAATTCCACACTACATCCAGAGCCTCTCCCGGAAACCATCTGTTCCTGAAATCAGGAAGTTCGCCGTATTGTTCCTTATTGAGCAGTTTGAAATTCCCATAATCACCCCACAGTTCCTTAATCTTATTTTTGTTCATTGAAAACACCAGGGAGGAGTTCCAGGTGAAATTGGGACGATTTAAATTTACCGTATTAATGGTAACATCAATCCCCCTGTTGCCCAATCTCCCGAGGTTTGACATAATGGTTTGAAAGCCTGTAATCCGGGGCAATTGCCGGTTTAATAGTAAGTCAGTAGTTGTAGCGTCATAAACATCAACGGAGAGATCAACACGGTTTTTATATAGCCCCATGTCCAATCCGATATTATATGATTCGGTACGTTCCCAGCGAAGCTTGGAATTAGCCAGCGTGGTATTATACACCCCGGTTTGGATAGCAGAACCTGTGTAATACTTCACTGAACCTATCTGAGCTAGTGCAGAATAAGCGCCTATTTCCCGGTTCCCGTTCTCTCCCCATGACAAACGCAA
>CAYWTT010000287.1:0-5531 GCA_964461245.1 uncultured Prolixibacteraceae bacterium
AACAATTCCCAGGGGTAGGCTGCCGTATAATCATCCAGGCGCCAGATGATGTTTCCCCGTCGTTTCAGCTGTTCTTTGAAATCATTGGGAATGAGCATTTCGAACACAGCCTTTGCCCTTTCCCGTGACCACCGGTTATCGGTTGACATTTCCCCGATGATCCCCTCCATCAAAGCGGGCGTAGTGGGCAGTTCCCTCTCCTTCTCGTGGGCACTTCCGGTTGAAGCGGCAAAGGTCAGGCACTGCACCGGCTGATCCTGTTTGCCGGTTTTCAGGGAAACGGTGATCCTGTTCCACCACTCTTCGGACCTTTCATCCGGAATTCTCTTCTGATTACCCAGTATGGTGTGGATTTTTTTCTCTTCCATCACCATACTGAAAGGCCGGTTTTCTTCTGTACTGATCCGGCTGAGTGAATAGAGACAACTCAGGACCTTATCTTCATACAGCTCCACAAATTCAATGTGTCTGATGGTCCGGCCTCCCGGGGCATTGACTCCTGCCATTCTGAGGTTGGCATTGTGAACACCCTGGATGACCGACCTGACCGAACTCTCCACGGGTAATCCTCCATAACCACTGCCCATGATCAGGGTTGAAATTCCCACCACTTCTTCCTTCTTCTCCGGAATTACCGCGGAAGTGCTGCTTTGAGCAAGATGAAGCAGGTAACAGAGGACACCCTGTTCCACTGTTTTGGTCAATTCGGAGGAGGTCAGTTCTTCCGGTTTTCCAAGTCCAACAATGACAGCCCCTTTAAAACAAACCCCGGCAGAGAGGAACACTTTGCTGCTGCCTGTTTCTCCGGGATAGGCCCCCAGCTGATGTTGCCTGGTAAGCATACCTCCCAGGTTGGTGTCGATCGATTTTTCGGCATAAAGGATCCCATCCTCCTCAAAATGGCCGGCCATTACCGGATACCTCGCATACAACAGATCTCCATGACTTAAGGTGACCAGTAAGGGGGGATTGGTTTTGATCGTGGTTTCAGAGTAAGGGGTTGATCTCCTGGTATTTGATTTGGAAAGATCATAGTCCCGGCTTATGGGCGAAATATCCGATGTAAGCCTCTCAGCCTGAGGCGCTTTTTTACCTGTTCCGCCGGTCTTGTATTTCCTGGTTTTCGCCATACTTGCTTTATTTTTATGCCGGGTTTGAAAAAGTACATAAAAATCAAAAAAAGCTATAAATTCAACTTCAGAAGTCAATGATTCCCAGGACACCTTCCGTTGAATTTTTTGTTATGTACAATATATGGAGAATTCAGGAAAAAAACAAGAGACTGTTCCGGGTAAAATATGGCCCGAAACAGCCTCTTATCCATTAATTCAGGCTGAATAACAAAGGTTTGCCGAGTCCGGCGGTTGAAAGCGGCTGAAGCTGTGTTTTTGCATCACCCACTACGATGTAGAACATTTTAGCCGGGTCGATATATTGCCGGGCAATCGCTTCCATCTGGTCAGCGGTCACACTTTTCAGGTACTCCTCTTCCTTACTGATGTAATCATCGGGAAGTCCGTTGGCAGTCATTTCGTCGAGCATCCAGAGCAGGGCATCGATCGTCTCAAACCTGCGGGCATTTGACCTGATCAGGGAACTCTTTGTGAATGCAGCCGTCTCTTCCGGTATGGAGTCGCGGTAAGCGGTCATGATATCTCTGAAGAGGCCGACCGATTCAAGTGTCGCATCCGATCTGACTGCTGCATTGGCCATAAAGGTACCAAACTGATCCGATCCGTTGAACGAGGAATAGGCACCATAGGTAAAGCCTTTCTCTTCACGGAGTACCATAAACAGCCGGGCACTGACACCTCCTCCGAGCATGTAGTTGGCCACTTCGGCTTTGTAAAAATCGGGGTGGTTTCTGGGAATGGAAAGATTTCCGATCACTATGACCGATTGTTTGGCATTGGGAACATCCTGGAAGACAAGTGCAGGTTTATCCAGTGGTTGGGGAAAGCTCAAAGCCGGAATGGTCACTTCCTTGGGTGCCCATTTTCCCGAAAGGCCGGCCAGTGCCTTTTCCACCGATGCCTTGCCGATATCTCCCACCACCAGGAAATCGGCAACCGACGGGGAGATATATTTCCCGTAAAAAGATTTCAGGTCATCAAGGGTGATGGATTCCACACTTTTAACCGTGCCGTTCACATCGGTGGAAAGGATGTTGTTTTCTCCCATTATCAGCTGATCAGCAGCCCTGTAAGCCAGGTATTCCGGATCGGCCATGTTCCGCTTGAGGTTGTTGATGATCTTGGTTTTATTCAGGCCAAACTGCTCTTCATCCCAGCGGGGCTCCAGCAGTATCTCCTGCACCAGATCCAGGGTCTTTTCAAAATTACGGGCCAGGGTGCGGACATTCACGGTTATATCTTCTTCACCTCCCCTGACTGAAATATTGGCTCCCAGGAGCTGGATGGCTTCCTCCAGTTCTTCCGGCGTTTTGTTAAGTGTGCCTTCGTTCATCATCCGGGCTGTGAAACCGGCCACTCCGGGCTTGTTCAGGCTGTCAAGCAGATGTCCTCCCCTGATTACCAGGGAATAGGTGACAAGCGGAAGTTCGTGATGTTCAATGCCACTTATCTTCATCCCATTGGAAGTGGTTCCGTGCCATACGACCGGAAGGTTGATCGATGGATCAGGACCTGCCACAGGCGGGATTGACCGGTCAAATCTCCCCGGCGTCTTCTGAATGGGGGCTTCGGCTGTTTCCACCACTTCATTCCGGGTGGCTTTGGTGACATCCTCCTCCACAATCCCAGCATTCTGCGAATTCTCCGCAACCAGGTTCACTTCGCCTTTGGGTACGAAGCTGGTGGCTACATAATTTTTACCTTTGATATACCGGTTATATACATCCATCACATCTTCCCGTGTGACCGACTGCACCATTTCCACCTCCTTCATCATGTAATCGGGTGAGCCGGCCATTTCGTCGTAAAGAGCCAGCATGAATGATTTGTACATGGTGCTGCTGATCCGATTCAGAAAATCCATCTCTAGGCGGGCTTTGATCCGGGTAAGGTCGTTGTCGGTGAATCCCTCCTTTTCAAATTTATCGAACGATTCGAAAATGGCCTTTTCCACCTCATTCAAACTGGTGGATGGATTGGCCGTCACTCTGATCTGAAATTCACCGGCAAGTTCCTTGGAATTGTTGCGCACACTTACCGCCGAGGTCAACTTTTTGTCTTTGACCAGCACTTTATACATGGGGGATTTCTTTCCCTGTCCCAGCAATTCGGCAAGGACGTCAAGAGAATATGAATCTTTGGTGAGCATCTCCGGAGCATGGAACACCATGTTGAGTTGGGGAGCACGCGCAAAATTGTCTTCATGATATAGCTTTTTGGTTTCCGTCAGTGTGACGTTCATTGGTTGGGGATCTTCCACCGGAGCTCCGGCAGGGATCTCACCAAAGTATTTTTCGATCATCATTTTGACGGAATCAGTGTTGTAATCCCCTGAAACCACCAGAGTGGCATTGTTGGGAATATAAAATTTGCTATGGAATGCCTTTACATCGTCCACGGTGGCATTTTTCAGGTCTTCCATCTCGCCGATCACATCCCAGCTGTAAGGATGGCCCTGGGGATAGAGATTTTTGAGCAGCAGATAATCGGTGAAACCGTAAGGCCTGTTGTCCACACCTTGTCTCTTTTCATTCTGCACTACATTTTGCTGAAGGGCTAACGACTGCGGAGTGACCGTGTTGCTCAGATAACCCATGCGATCCGATTCCAGCCACATGGCCAGTTCCAGGGAGTTTTTCGGAACGACTTCATAATAGACGGTCTGATCAAAATCGGTAAATCCGTTGAAATCGGCCCCTGCCTTTTCCAGGTACTGGAAAAACTGGTCTTCCCCTACATTTTCGGATCGCTGGAACATCATGTGTTCAAAGAGATGGGCGAATCCGGTCTTCCCGGGAACCTCCCGGTTCGATCCCACGTGGTAAAAGATCACCAGAGATGCAATCGGATCTGATTTGTCGGAATTGAGAATGACCGTTAACCCGTTGGGCAAATGATATTTTTCGTAGGGCAGCGACAATGTCGCTTTTTTATTGCCACTGCACCCGGCAAGCAGCAATACGGTAACTATTATCCATGCTTTAAATTTCTGATTCATGTGAATTTATTGTTTAAAAATTTTGGTTTTCATGATTCGGGCTTGTACATCTGAGTTCCGGCATTCTGAATTTCTCATTTGCCCAAAAGGGAAGGTCGGAGCTTAACGGCATCAAGCACAAGGGGAGTGACATAAAGATCTTTTCATTTCAACGGTTTTGTAAAAATGACATTTGCGGCGGTTAATTTAGCAATTTTAAATCAATTCATTATGTACAATCATTAAATTCGCTATGTTTGAAAAACGTAATTCCTTCGTGATGAAAAAGAGCATAATCCTGTCCGTTTTATGGCTGATCTCCTTACCTGTTTTTTCACAATTGCCTGGGGCCGGTATGCTGACGCGTGAGGAAGCTACGCGGCTGGCATCGCTTCCTTTGAAATGTATACAGAAGGCATTTCCCAACAAACTGAGCCAGACCCTCGCTGATCCTTCGGAACTGAAAAGCCCAGAGGAGTTGCACCCTGCCTTTTACGGGTGTTTTGACTGGCACTCTGCAGTCCATGGCCATTGGATGCTGGTCACTCTGCTGAAGCTTTACCCTGATCTCCCTGAGGCCGGTCTAATAAGGCAGAAACTGACTGAAAATATCAACGCCTCAAATATTCAGCAGGAGGTGGCCTATTTCCGTAAACCACTTGAACGCTCTTATGAACGCACCTATGGATGGGCCTGGTTGCTGAAACTGGCCGAAGCATTGCATACCTGGGACGACCCGCTTGCCCGAAGATTGGAAGCGGATCTCCGGCCTCTCACCGACGAAATCGTAACTCTTTACCTGAATTTTTTGCCCCGGCTTAATTATCCGGTCAGGGTGGGGGAACATCCCAACACGGCTTTCGGATTGGCCTTCGCCTGGGATTATGCCCGTGTGGCCGGGAATGATTCCCTGTGCCTTCTTATCGAAAAGAGAGCACATGATTTTTATTTTCATGATGAAAATTGTCCGGTCACCTGGGAGCCGGGAGGCACTGATTTTTTTTCACCCTGTCTGGAAGAAGCGGACCTGATGCGTAGAATTTTACCGGAAGAAACTTTCCGCAGCTGGCTGAAAAATTTCCTTCCTGGTTTGTCCGATCCTGCATTTCAACTTTCCGTCGGCAGAGTATCTGACCGGAGCGACGGAAAGCTGGTTCATCTCGACGGACTGAATTTCAGCCGGGCCCGTTGTCTTTACGGAATTGCTTCCACCCTGCCGGAATATGCTTATCTTAAAGAAATGGCTATTAATCATATACAGTATTCGCTCCCTGCCATTACCGATGGCGGTTACGAGGGGGAACACTGGTTGGCCAGTTTCGCCCTGCTGGCACTCCTCTCCATGAATGAGTGACCGGATATGAATTGTTTCGTAGCTACCGATCCCAGGTTTTTTACCGGTTCTATTCAACAATTTCATT
>CAYWTT010000288.1:0-5502 GCA_964461245.1 uncultured Prolixibacteraceae bacterium
CGGGAGACCTCCTTTTACCAAAAGAACACCGGGATAATTTGGCATTCCGGGTAATTCCATTTATTTTTGAAAGGATAAGCTCCTGAAATGGGAATAAGACTGCAAACCAGATAGATTGAATCAGTTTTAAAACAGAATACAAATGGGAAGACAAGCAATTAAAGTTTCATCGGTCGATGTGGAAAAACTCATCGGCATGTTAAATGCTGCACTGGCAGAGGAATGGCTGGCTTATTACCAGTACTGGATCGGGGCCAGGTTAATGGAAGGTCCCATGAGAAGCGAAGTGGAACCCGAGCTGTTGCTCCATGCCGACCAGGAACTGGGCCATGCCGTACTGGTGGTAAACAGGATCATTCAGCTGGGAGGCACACCGGTAATCAATCCCAAAGACTGGACCAGACTGGCACGCTGCCCGTATGATGAACCTTCGGATCCCTACATTGAGGTGATCCTGGAACAGAATTTAAAAGGTGAAAGATGTGCCATTCAACGGTACCAGGAGATTGCCGATTTCGCCATGGGAAAAGATCACTCTACCTATCAGATGGTTGTTCAGATCCTGAACGAAGAAGTGGAACATGAACACGATATCGAGGACTGGATCAATGACCTGAACCGGATGAAAGAAGAGTGGAAAAAGATCAGGTTTTAATATTTTTAAAGAAGTTACTGTTAGAGAGTCCGGTATTATTAATCCTTACATATAAGCATGAAAGTGCATCCTGCAATTCAGAATCAGGGGATTGCAAGATCTGCTTTCATGCTTATTTATCCGGCAACAGCGCCCCACCCTTGGTGAGCCAGGAAACGCCAAAAGCCACAAGAGCCGTGGTTTCAGCCCAGAAACCAGGTTAAGCCCCGACATCAGCACAAAATGCAGGATGATTCCTATCCACCCCACGGTTTTCTTCAAAGTAAAATAGGAATAGATCAGTTTGCCGGAATCTGTATTATTTTTTCCCAAACGAAAGATTTTAAGCATTGAAAATAACAAATTGCGGTAAAATCCTGCCAAACTGCGGTAAAATCCTGCCGTTTGTCCATTTGGTTTGGAGCCTCCACCCTGCCATTCTAATTTTGAATCCAAATTCAAGATTAGCGTATGAAGATTCTGAAGACAATTTTTGCAATGGTCCTGGTACTGTCTCAGGTAACCGGGAATGATGCCCTTGCACAGAAAACGACATGGAGCCTGGATGACTGTCTTGCCTATGCGCTGGATAAAAATATCCAGATACAGAAAGCCGATTTGAACACCGGCCGCAATAAACTCAATGCAGCCCAGGCAGAAAACAACCTTTTGCCAACTCTGAACGGTTCTGTACATCAAAGCTTCAGTGCAGGAAAAAGTGCCGATGCGGTGACGGGGGAGTGGAAAAAAATGAGCGGTTCGAACAGCTCCAGTTTCGGACTTTCGTCCTCGTTATCGCTTTACACCGGCAAGAAACTGGCCAACAAGATCAGACAGGCCAACCTTGGGCTGGAAAGCAGCCGATATTATTCCGAGACCATCAGGGAATCGGTTTCCCTGAATATCCTCAATGCCTTCCTTCAGGTCCTGTATTCAGAAGAGAGTGTGAAGAACAATGAACGGCAGATTGAGGCGACCGCGGAACAACTGGCGCTGGCGCAGGAAAGGCTGGACCTGGGAAGCATTTCGACTTCCGATTATCTGCAGATCAAATCGGAACTGGCCAGTGAAAAACTGACCCTGGCCAATTCCCGGAACCAGCTTACAATGGCGAAGATCAACCTGGAGCAGCTGATGGAGCTTCCGGTGATGGAGAATTTCGAAGTATTGGCTCCCGGGCTGGATTCCCTGCTGAGCAGGAACGAGCAACCTGATGCCGGAGAGGTGTATAACCTGGCGCTGAAAATCAAACCCCAGGTAAAAAATGCGGAATTGACCAAAGAGTCGGCCAAACTGGATGTGGAAATTGCCAGAGCCGATCTTTTACCTTCCCTTTCGCTGGAAGCGGGTTTGAGCTCGGGATATTCGAGTGTGCTGAACGGATTCAGTTATTTCAACCAGGTTTACAACAAAATCACACCTTCGGCAGGCATATCCCTTTCTATCCCGATCTTCCAGAAAAAGCAGGTTAAAACCAATATCAGCCTGGCGCAGATAAGTGTGGCCGATGCCGAACTGGATGAGATCAATACCCGGAATGAACTGAGAAAGTCGATCGAACAGGCCTGCACCGATGTCACTTCTGCCCGGACGGAATATGCAGCCAGCCTTGAACAGTTCATGGCTCAGCAGGAATCAAACCAGGTAGCCACGGAAAAATACCGGAACGGCATGATGAATTCGGTGGACTATCTTTTTGAAAAGAACAACCTGATCCAATCGGAAAGCCAGTTACTTCAGTCTAAGTACAACCTGATCTTTTGTTATAAGGTGGTTGATTTTTACAAAGGCATCCCCATTACATTGTAATATGCAGTCAATTATCTGACATTTAATAATAATAAGCAAAAAACAAATAATAAATAAAAATGAAAAAGAAGAGATTCATAATTTATGCCGTGGTAGTTCTCCTGTGCATTACAGGGATCTTGCTTCTCAGGGGGATGAAAAGCTCAACCAGCCATGTGGCAGTGGAAACGACCAGGCTTTCCCGCGGGACCATCAGCAACACCGTTACCGCCACCGGGACCCTGGAAGCGGTAAAAACGGTGGAAGTGGGAACACAGGTATCCGGGGTCATTGAAAAGATCTTTGTGGATTACAACTCCAAAGTCAAAAAAGGTCAGGTACTGGCCAAGCTGGATGAAACCCCGTTGATTGCCCAGCTTGAGCAGAGCAAGGCCAATGTGGATCAGGCAGAAGCAGAAGTGAACTATCAAAAGTCCAATTTTGAGAGGAACAAGGCACTGGCCGATAAGAAACTGATCGCCCAGTCAGATTACGATCTGGTGGTTTACAATTATCAAAAAGCGGTAGCCAGCCTGAACAATGCCAGGTCGGTATATGACAAGAACAAAATCAACCTGGCTTATGCCACCATTTATTCCCCTATCGACGGGATCATTCTGGACCGGGCTGTGGATGAAGGGCAGACCGTGGCAGCCAGTTTCAACACCCCTACCCTTTTCACCATAGCCAACGACCTTACCCAAATGCGTGTGGAAGCCAGTGTGGATGAAGCCGACATCGGACAGGTAAAATTAGGACAACGAGTTGATTTCAAGGTAAGTGCCTATATTAACCGGAAATTTGAAGGATCGGTCACTGAGATCAGGTTGCAGCCCGTGACCACAAACAACGTAGTCACCTATACCGTGGTCATTGATGCACCCAATCCGCAAAAAGAGCTGATGCCGGGAATGACAGCCGAGATCACCATTTATGTGAATGAAAAAACAGAAATACTGGTGGCCCCGGGTAAAGCGGTCCGTTTTACCCCCGACGCCAAGTTACTGGCAGACTACAATGCATCGCACAATATCAGGAAACCCGGTATTTCGCTTACCGGAGAAATGCCGGGGATAGCCCGAGAGGATACGGGCAGCTTTCTCTGGCTGAAAAAGGGGGAAGAGCTCCGGAAGGTAAAGGTGGAACTGGGAGCTACCGATGGCCTCAATTACGAACTGATTTCAGGGGCCGGCGAAGGAGATGAAGTGGTAGTGTCGCTGTCGGAAGTAAAAGAAGCCGCCAGGGAGACGAAAACGGCCACCAGCCCCTTCATGCCAAAACGCCCCGGTTCAGACAGGAGGTCAAAATGAGCAGGACCATCATCGAGGTGAACAACCTCAGAAAGGATTTTCATGTGGGTGATGTGACGGTCCACGCATTGAAAGGCATCTACATCGAGATCAGAGAGGGTGATTTTGTCGCCATCATGGGAACCAGCGGATCGGGAAAATCGACCATGCTGAACATACTGGGGTGTCTCGACAAGCCTACCTCCGGAGAATACAAGCTCGATGGCACCAGCATTTCGGACCTGAACAAAAACCAGCTTGCCGTGCTGCGAAACCAAAAGCTCGGTTTTGTATTCCAGTCATATAATCTGCTGCCCCGCACCACTGCTTTGGAAAACGTGGAACTTCCACTGTTTTATAACACCAAAGTCAAGCCAAAAGAACGGGCCGAAAGGGCCGTGGCGGCCCTGGAAGCGGTGGGGCTGGCCGACAGGATGCATCATACGCCCAACCAGCTTTCGGGAGGACAGCAGCAAAGGGTGGCAATCGCACGGTCGCTGGTGAATGATCCGGTGGTGATACTGGCTGATGAGGCCACAGGGAACCTGGATACGCGCACTTCCTACGAGATTATGGATCTCTTCCAGCGTCTCAACAGCCAGGGCAAGACCATTGTGTTTGTCACACACGAACCCGATATTGCCCGGCTTACATCCCGGAATATAGTTTTCCGTGACGGACACGTCATTTCAGAAACCGAGGTCCGGAACAGGATGATCGCTGCTGAGCTGATCGCTTCGCTTCCGGCAGAAGATATTAACTGATAAAAAGATGAATTACTCCAATTTAATAAAAATAGCCGGGAACGCGCTGATGCGGAACAAATTCAGGGCATTCCTCACCATGCTGGGCATCATCATCGGAGTGGCATCAGTCATCGCGATGCTGGCCATCGGACAGGGATCCAAAAAAAGCATCCAGGACCAAATGGCCGGGATGGGTTCCAATCTTGTATTCGTAGTCCCCGGATCTCAGGAACGGGGAGGGGTAAGGCTGGACAACTCCACCCAGAAATCACTCCGCCTCGAAGACATGAAAGCCCTTCAGAATGGATGCCGCTATATCGTGGCATTCTCTCCTGAACTGCGTGCTTCAGGCCAGGCGGTTTTCAGCAATAAAAATGCACCCACAACCATATATGGAAGTAATGCAGAATATCTCTCCATCAAAAAAATTGACCTGGCAAGCGGACGGCTTTTCACTAACCTGGAGATCGAAAGCATGGCAAAGGTTTGCCTGGTAGGGCCTACCGTGATCGAGAACCTGTTCGAAGAGAACACGGATCCCATTGGACAGACGATCCGGTTTAAAAACATACCGCTTAAAATCATTGGGGTATTGGGTGAAAAAGGGGAAAACTCCTTTGGGCAGGACCAGGATGACCGGATCATCGCCCCTTACACTACGGTACAGAAACGTATCCTGGCCATAGATTACATCCAGGGGATTGTGATGTCGGCTGAGAGTGAAGAAAAGAGCAACGATGCGATCACAGAGGTGGAAACCATCATGCGCAAACAACACAAGATCACCGACATCAAGGAGGACGATTTCAGGGTAATGGCCCAGTCAGAACTGGTGAGTACCTTCACTTCCATCAGTGATATCCTGACCACCCTTCTGGGTGCCATAGCCGGGATCTCATTGTTGGTGGGTGGTATCGGGATCATGAATATCATGTATGTTTCGGTTACGGAACGCACACGTGAAATCGGACTTCGTATGTCGATCGGCGGGAAAGGACGCGATATTCTGCTCCAGTTTCTGATTGAATCCACCATGCTAAGCGTG
>CAYWTT010000289.1:0-5482 GCA_964461245.1 uncultured Prolixibacteraceae bacterium
GTTAATGTGAAAAAAGGTGGAGACTGGCACAACTACAGCGTCGATTTTTACGGGGCAACCAAAAATATGCAGCTCGATAATATGCAGGATATTACCCTGATACGATTTGCTGATGTGTTGCTGATGCATTCGGAATTAACCCAGACCGTAACCGGAATTAATCAGGTAAGACAGCGTGCAAAACTGGAGCCGATCGGTTCCTATTCGCTGGATGCACTGAAGAAAGAGCGCCGCTATGAGCTGGCCTTCGAGGGAGTGCGGTATTATGATTTGCTGCGCTGGGCAGGGAAAAACAACTTGGCCGAGGTTAAAACCATTTTGGAACAGCAGAATGATGTTCCGGTGATCAATAATGGAGTGGCCGGTACCAAGGCTAAGATTGCTTTTAATCCTGAAACAGGCGGCTTCCTGCAAATTCCAAATAAGGAAATCCTGCTTTCGGAAGGGGTGTTGAAACAAAATCCGGGATGGGGTGCGAATGCTCCGGTATATTAGGATTCGGAAACTATTGTTTTATTAAATGACAACGACGATGAAAAAGAACATTCAATATGCTTTGTTAGGGATTGTGCTGGCAACGGTTGCCTGTAATCCTATTGAAAACAGAGATGAACTGGGGGCGGTAGTCCCCAAAGAAAAGTTCAAATATACGATTACCCAGGATGCTGCTAATGATTACATTGTGCATCTCAAAAATGAGACGCCGGAAGTGTTGTTTATGTGGGATTATGCCTGGGGGACAACGTTGGACCAGGAGGCTACGGTGAAAATGTCGGTGCCGGGTACCTATAAGATAAAAATTACCGCAACTACTGCCGGTGGCTTGGTATTCGACGAAAAAGAGATAAAGGTAACCAAAAAAGATCCGGATGCTTTTAAAGAACCCGAATGGGAAATACTGACCAATATGACAGCCGGCAAAACCTGGGTCTGGGATACGAGAAAGTCTGCACCCTGGGGAAACGGTGGTTATAAAGGCTGCACGGCTCCCTGTTGGTGGGCTGTCTCGGCTGCTGATCTGGCCGGACGAGGAGTTCTTAATGATGAGATGACTTTTGACCTTAACGGAGGACGTAATCTGACCCTGAAGGCTGAAGAAGTTCCTTCGCCCGGGATTACCAAAGGTACTTTCAATATTGACATGACCTCCAAAATTGAGGGATGGAGCGTGGGGAAACTCACCACTACCAATGTAACGGTGATCAATGGGATAAATGTGAATAACAATAATGCCAAGTTTACAGAATACAATATTCTGAAACTGACCCAGGATGAGCTGGCCCTGGCTGCTGCCAATGCCGGAACCGGTGATTGGGGTGAGGCTTGGTTCTGGTTATTCAAACCCAAAAATTAATAGTTAAGACCAGAGGCTGTCTCGAAAACTTAAAAGGGGTTTGTCTTCCTGATCCTGTCTTTCAGGAGAGGTTTCCTGAAATAAGAGGATAAGGACAAACCTGCCTGGCCGGGCAATAAGTTTTAGAGACAGCCTCATTTTTGTGAGGTAACCATGCGTAGAGTAAGTTTTTTTCTGTTGTTTATATTCTCATTGACCAGCTGTAATCAAAGCGGGTTCACCATTGAAGGGACTGTCAGTCATCCTCTTTTTGAAGAAGGGACAGTTTATTTGGTAGCACTTGATGGTCCGATTTCCAAACAGGTCGACTCCACCCGGGTGAAAGAGGGAAAATTTTCTTTCCGGCTGAAGGCTGATTCAATGGAAGTGCGGATACTCCGAATGGCTCCAAAATATCCGGAAACGGTTCAGGATCTGGTTGTGGTTGCCGAAAAGGGGGAGCTGCGGGCCGAACTGGGGAAAATAAGCAAAGGGGAAGGAACATCGCTGAATGACAAACTCCAGCAGTGGAAAAACAGGAAAGACCTTTATGACTCCACTCTTTGGAATCTCTATAACTTGAGAGATGTGGAGTTGTCGTCGGAAAAGCAGCAAGATAGTTTGAGGGCGCTGTCTGATAGTATTTACAAAGAGTTTCTCGACGGGAATATAAAGTTTATGCATGAAAATCTGTTCAATGGGATTGGGCTGTTTGTGTTTAAGCTTTATTTTCATTCACTTACTGCTGAAGAAAAAAACGATGTCGTTGGTAAAACCGGCAACCTCTATTTTGAACATGACGCAGAATTGAAACAGCGCGTGCAAGCGGCTTCAAATCCGTGAAGCGGCATAAAAGAAACAGCCGGAAAGGTTTTTGATTCGCAACGGGAAACCGTTTCAGAAACCAACTGAAAAAATTGGAGTCAGCTCTTCTTTGCCCAGAGATTGTGGTAGAGAATAAATTCGGGAGGAGCGTGTAACCTGTATTGAAAAACGGATGTTTAATGAATGATTCGGAATGAAGCGGCAACCTGAAAATCGGATATTTTATGGATTGGGGCTGGTATTAACCTTGCTTTCACTGGGATTTTGGAGTGGGTTGTACGAGAATCACCTTTATTTCCGTGAACAAACCCAGCTTTTTCAGTTCACGTTTGATTATTTGCTGAAACACCTTCAAACGAATGGTGGAATGGCCATTTATGCAGGTGAGTTTTTTACTCAGTTTTTCCTCAACCGTTTTGCCGGAGCAGCCATCATAACCCTTTTTCTCGGGCTGGTTGTTGGATTGACCCGTAAGCTTTTATGCCACTTTAGCGAAAACAGGGCTTGGGATATGTTGGCTTTTATTCCGGGTGTAAGCTTCTTTTTTTGGCTGTGTAATCCGTTCTATTATTTTTCGGGAGTGATTGCTCTGCTAATCGCCCTGACAGCTTCGCTTATTTTTTTGAAAATAATGGAACACTCCCGTCCGGTCAGTCTCCTCGTTATCATCTTGCCGCTTTGCTGGTGGTTGGCGGGTGGGGCTTACCTTATTCTGACAGGTATTGCTGCAGTCGTTTGGTTGAGGAGCAAACCGTTGCCCAAACTTCAGAATACGTTTAGCACCCGGCAGAAGATTGGGGGTGTTGTCTTCCTGTTACTGTTTAGTGTTTCCTTTCCGTTGGCTTTCCGGCATTTTTTACCCATAAATACACTGTTGCAAACTTTTGTGTCGGAGGCGTTTTATCAAATACGGGTGTTATTCCCGTTAGCTTTGGTAATTCTTTTTTCGGGCATTCCCGTTTTCTTGTATTTGGTGAGCTTACTACCTTCAGGAGGAAGAAGGGAAAAAATATTTCAGATTCAGTTGGGGTTGTTGGGAGGACTCTTTCTGTTAGGTTTCTACAGTTATACAAAAACAGTTAATTGGCAGGCAGAACGGGAGATGGAATTCGACTACCTGGTTTCAAAAGCGAAATGGGAGGAGATTATTCATTTGGCCGACTATCGGCAAAACTTAGGGCCGGTAGCCCGACAGGCTTTAAATATTGCTTTGGCAAAAACCGGCAGACTTTCAGAAAAAATGTTTCATTTCTCATTGGGAGAAGAAAGTATGTTCCCCGTTTATGAACGTAAAGGGATGACTCCCATGATTGCCAGCGAACCCTTCTATCAGCTCGGGCTGGTCAATTTTGCACAGATGATGGCCATGGAATCGGTCGAGTCAACACCCGATGGACGTCTCCCGGTGCGGGCGGTAAAACGTGTTGCCGAAACTTATCTGATCAACGGGCAATATGAGGTTGCCTATAAATTCCTCGTTCTTTTAAAACACACCCTTTTTTATAGAAAATGGGCGGTAAAAGCATTGACAGCTTTGCCTAGTGAAGAGAAAATGAATAGTCATCCCGATTGGGGAGAAAAACGAAAACTTATGCCCCGGGAAGATTTTTACTATAACCATCAACAAATGCAGGTGGCGTTGCTGTATCTGCTTCGTTCCAATGCAAAAAACCAGATGGCTTACGAGTATCTTATGGCGATCTATCTGTATCGCCGTGATTTGGATGGTTTTTTGAAGTTTCTGCCCATGGCAAAAAATTTTGCCAATCAGGAGTTGCCGCTGGTTTATCAGGAAGCTCTCGCTTATATCAATACCCTGCTGCCCGATACGGCCAAACCGGCTCCTTCAAATGAAGTGAGCACAGCCGTTGAATCGGCGCTTGAAGAATATGCCCGGGCCTATCTGAACGGTGGAAAGAATGAGGCCGGAAGAATGAAAAAAGATTTCGGCAAAACTTATTGGTATTATTTGCATTTTGGAGACAATGAATAGAAAGAAGTTTCTCTATATCTTTTTAATTCTGCTTTCGGTTTCCTGTCACAGGTCGGAGATCCGGGAAGCCTCGGAGGAAGATTGTTTCCCTCCGATATTTCCTGATCTTAATGAAGTGACCATTCCTCCCAATGTTGCTCCTTTAAATTTTTTGGTCGAAGGAGGATATGAGCAGCTAAAAGTTGAACTCACAGGAAACAATGGCCGGTTTACGCAATATTTTAAGGGGAATAAGACCCGTTTAGATCCTTCGAAATGGCAGGAACTGTTACACAATAACAGCGGACAGTCAATATTTATTCGGGTTTTTGCCAAAGAACAGAAAGGATGGAAAAAATTCAGGCCGTTTACCATTTCTGTTGCACGGGAACCGGTGGATGACTATTTGGTCTACCGGCTGATTATGCCTGGCTTTCAAACCTGGAACAATATGGGGATTTATCAGCGGCAGATGAGCAGTTTTAAGCAGGAGACAATAGCCGACAGCCGGTTGTTACCCGGAACCTGTATGAATTGCCACACCTTTTTGCAAAATGACCCGGATAACATGGTTCTGCATCTGCGTGAGAACAACAGTGGAACTGTTTTGAGGCAAAACCAGCAACTCCGGAAGATTAATACCAAATCGGAAGGGACCTTTTCGGCAGCCGGATTTCCCTATTGGCATCCGTCGGGGAAGTTTGTGGCATTCTCCATTAATAAGGTAAAACAGGTTTTTCATTCAACCGGTCCTGTGAGGGCGCATGCCATTGATATGAATTCCGACATGGCCATTTACGATGTGGAGCAAAACGAGATGTTTTCTTCGGATGTTTTAATGTCGGAACAAGCCTTTGAGGCGTTTCCCTGTTTTTCGCCGGATGGAGGGACCCTCTATTTTGTATCGTCGAAATCGGGCTCACTGCCTGAAGATCAGCACGAGATGAAGTATAGTTTGTGTGCGGTTTCATTCGACGCCCAGACAAAGAAGATCGGCGCCGAAGTTGATACGCTCATTTCGGCCGCGGTAACCGGCAAAAGTGTTTCAATTCCGCGGATATCGCCTGATGGCCGTTTCCTGATGGTTTGCCTTTTTGATTATGGAAATTTCCCAAGCTACAATCCGGAGTCGGACCTGTACCTGCTTGACCTTCATACAAAGGCATTTTATCCGCTGGAGTTATTGAACAGCCCGGATGTGGAGAGTTATCACTCCTGGTCGTCGAATGGGCGATGGGTGGTTTTTTCGAGCAGGCGGATGGATGGTTTGTATTCTCATATTTACATTGGCTACATCGACTCCGACGGACAACCCCGGAAACCTTTTTTACTTCCGCAGAAAGATGCAGCCT
>CAYWTT010000290.1:0-5479 GCA_964461245.1 uncultured Prolixibacteraceae bacterium
CTACATTTTGTCTTAGTAAAATTACCGGTGTATCTGATCAAATCATTCACGTTAGTTTGGATGGAAATATTGTATTGTCTTTCAATTTCAGAGAACACCTCTATGGCCGGGATGGAGGTAAAGATGAATTCATTGTTTCTCCATGAAACCACAGGATAGACATCGGCCAGGGTATGGGTCACAATATCTCCGTTATCAAGCACCTCTGCGCTGTGGTTGGGATCAAGCACAGCTTCGCGGCGGGTGTCGGAAATGACTTTTACAGTGCCACTCAGACAGGTTACCCGGTAAATATCTTTCCGGGAATAGATGTTGAAGCTGGTTCCCAAAACTTCTGTTCTTCCTTTTAAAGAGATTACGCTGAATGGCTTTCCGCGGGTAACCTCAAAATGGGCTTCTCCGCTGAGGGTCACAGTGCGGGCCGATTTCCAGCGATAGGGAAAATAATAAACGGAGGAAACGGCGTTCAGTTCGATTTTGGAACCGTCGGGCAGAAGCACGGTTTTGTGCATGCCGGCAGGAGCTTCAATGGTCACTCTGTAAAACCGGAAAAATGAGGTAAGCCCGATCACCGCCAGGAAAACGGCGGCTGAGACCAGCACAATCTTTCTTATCGGAATGACTCTTGCCGTTCGCACTTCGTCCATCCGGGATTCCATTTCCTGCCAGGCCTCTTCCCTGCTCTTGCTCCACATGAAAGTGCCCCCTGTAAAAAACGCCCTGCTTTGCTGGTCCACGGAACGATGTCGGCTGTATGGTTGATTTTCTTTCATGTCCGTGAAATTTTACTAAAACCCCCGTTCATGAAAAAGAGGATAATCCGGGTGAAACTGGTTTGCAGATGGTCTTTCAGAAACTGCAGCGCCTGGCTCATCCTTTTTTCGACCGCTTTGACCGAAAGCCCAAGCTGATCGGCGATTTCCCGGTATTTCAGCTCATCGATCCGGTTCATTAAGAATACCGCCCTTTGCTTTTCGGGCATGGATTCCAGGGCAGCAGCATAAGCCGCTTTTAACTCCCCGTAATTCAGCTCTTCTTCAGGAGAGAGGCTTATCTCCCCGGGTTGCCAGGTGTCGAAGAATTTATAAGCGACTTTTTCCCGGCGGAATCGCGAAACCACCAGGTCGCCGGCTATCTTAATGAGCAGGTTTTTCGCCGTTTTGGGTTCTATCTGCATCTGTTTTTCCCAGATTTTCATGAATACATCCTGTGTGATGTCTGTGGCGAGGTCTCCGTCGCCACAGCGGTATAGAACGTATCGTCTGACATCCTCAAAATACGAATCGAACAACTTTTTAAATTCTTCTCTGGTCAACTTTCCCGAATTTTCATTTACCCTCAAAGATAAATGAAAAAGGAAGAAAAGAGGCCACTTGCAGTGGCACTCTTTTCAGATAATGGTCAATCACTCCTCTCTTCTGGGGTATCTGCCGATTCCCCGCTTTTTTCAGTTTTATGCAGTTTATTGTTTTTCAGTGTTCAGAATTTAAAATGACAGGCTGGTCGCTTTCGATGAGAGGGTAAAGCTCTTTTTCTGAGTACCACCTGAATAGGTTCCTCCGGAATACATGCCGTCGGTCTTTGTTCCCGTGCAGCTGCCTCCCGTATAGATATAGTAAGTTGTACCGCTTTTCAGGCTTTCGGATGAAAAAGCGATGGTACTGTATGGCCGTCCGGGCTGGAATGTCACGATGTTGTTCCCGTTCGCATCCCGGATATGGAACAGCGTGGATGATGACAGCGAAGTATTGGTGGTAGCCAGTATGGAATACTGGGATGACGAATTGGCGAACGATTCGGTCATGTTGCTGGCGGGGCCGGAGATGATTGCCATTCCACCGGAGATGGTGGAAGCGCCGTTCACATCCATTCCCACTTCAGGCTGAGATTGCGGACCATGGACGATCAACGTGCCACCTGTCATGTCGAAACTCCCGTTGCTGTCGATCCCGTCGCCCTGGGAAACGCTGGTAACGACATATCCTCCGGCAATTTTGAGGACACTTCCGTCGTTCTGCTCTGTTCCACCTGCCACGGTGCCTTTTGTGGCATTGAATCCGTCGTTGGAAGCCACAAGGTTTATACTTCCGTTGTTAACGGTAATGGCCGGGCTTTCAAAGGCTTCATAGCTTTTGGTGACGGAAATGGTTCCGTTTTGGACGGTGAGTGCACCTTCGGCATGAAAGGCGTCATCGGCGGTGGAAACGGCAAGGGTGCCTTTTTCAATGGTAAGAGTTCCTCCCGAGTGGACCGCGTCATCGGCCGAATTGATGTCAAAGGTGCCGTCATGGATGAGCAGGGCTTTGCCGGACTTGATCCCTTTGGCTGAAAGCTGGGTGTTGGCGATGGTCTTACTGCTGCCGCCTCCCGAGATCAGGGTCAGGTTGCCTCCGTTCACCGTCGTTTCGGTCACAGCCTGGATGGCATCCCCCCCGGAGGTAATGCGGAAGGTTCCTGCATCGATCGTGATGAATCCAAGCGAGGAAACCCCGTCATTGTCGGAAACAAGCCCGTCGCCCGCAGAGGTGAGGGTAAAGGTCCCCTCCCTTATCACCACATAGTCTTTGCCCCGGATGGCATCATCTGCTGCTGTGACCGTTAAATTGCCGTTTTTAATAACCAGTCCGTCTTTCGTGCTGATGCCGTCGTTATAGTTTCCTTTTACCGTCAGCGATCCGGTTCCGGCAATGGAAAGGTTGGCCGTGCTGAAAATGGCCGCTTTTGGCTCATTGTCGGTCTGACCCGAATAGCTCGATCCATCGGTGAAAGTATTGACCGTATTTTCAGTGAGGTAAACCAGCACTTTGTCTGCTTTGGAAATGTACAGCGGGGCGCTGTTGGAGCAGGCGACGGTGACTCCGTTCAGAATAAGCCTGACTATGTCGTTGTCGGATGTGTTGACCACGATCTTCCCGTTGGAAAGCGATCCGCTGATGCTGTAATTTCCCGCGGAGGTAATGGTCAGCGTGCTGCCGCTGGCATTGGCGCCCGAACCGCTGACGGTGATGGAACTGCCGTTCAGCGTGATCTGTCTGACGTCGGATGAAGTCCAGGTATAATCGGAAGCCTGCTCATGGATGCCGTCAAGATTATCGTCGGAATCGTCACTCTCCTCATCGGTGACATCCTCCAGCGGATCTTCCGAATGGCAGGATACCAAAAATCCCAAGGCAAATACGGAAAATAAGAGAAAAATGAATCTCAATCGTTTCATGCCTGCATCAATAAGAAATGGTAATCCTGTTTTTCGATTGAAATCCCATTTTCAGCTTAAAATTGAACCAGGATGACCTTAACTTTTCCCGGAAGGTTGTTTTATTTTTTTTCATAACCTGAAGAATTATATTTTGGCTATAATCCGTACGAAAAAAGGTTTACCCTACTTTTTTAAAATAAATAATTCTCCCGGGAAAGAGATTAAAAAAGAAATCCGGGATTCCCGGATTTGAATTTGACTCTGCATGATTTTGAAATTAATCGTATTTTCAACCGCAAAATATTTCAATATGAAACGTCATTTAATTGCATTTGCCTGTATGGGAATATCTCTGATTCCGGTACACGCTGAAGGTCAGAACAAGGATAAAGTTGTTTTCAGGGAGTTGAAGCCCGGTTTTTACCAAAATTCCATTTTGAAGGATGACCGGGAGATGCAGGAAAAGGCCAACCCTGCCCCTGTGCGTAAAAACCTTGAAGTGGATTTCTCGGCGATGTCGCTGCCCAACAAGGTGGATCTGTATAAGAACCAGCAGTGGCACAATACGCCGGTTTCCCAGGGAAACACGGGATCGTGCTGGTGTTTTTCCACCACTTCATTTCTTGAATCGGAGATTTACCGTTTACATAAACAGCAGGTCAAGTTATCGGAGATCTATACGGTTTACTGGGAATATGTGGAAAAGGCGAGGCGCTATATTCAGGAGAGGGGAAATTCGGTTTTTGAAGAAGGTTCGGAAGGGAATGCGGTATTCAGGATCTGGAAAAAGTACGGCATTGTTCCTGCCGATGCTTACACCGGACTTTTAGATGGACGGAAATTCCACAACCACGAACCGATGATGAAGGAGATGAAAACCTATCTGGAAGCGATGAAAGCCACTGCTGCCTGGAATGAAGAGGCGGCCCTGGCCACCATCAGGGATATTCTGAACCATTATCTGGGTGTTCCTCCCACCGAGGTTACGGTAAATGGCAGGAAGATCACCCCCCTTCAATATCTGAATGAAGTGATCCGGATCAATCCTGATGATTATGTGGATATTCTCTCCTATATGCAGGAGCCTTTCTGGCAGCGGGTGGAGTATAAAGTGCCCGATAACTGGTGGCATTGCAGCGATTACCACAATGTTCCGCTCGATGCTTTCATGGCTGCGCTGAAGGGGGCAGTCAGGCAAGGGTATACGGTCAGCATCGGGGGAGACACCTCGGAACCGGGATTTAACAGGGCCACGCAGTGTGCGGTTATTCCCGACTTTGACATCCCTTCGGCCTACATTAACGATGATGCCCGTCAGTTCCGGTTTTCCAACCAGACCACCACCGACGATCACGGCATTCACCTGGTCGGGTATCTGGAAAAAGAGGGGAAAGACTGGTATCTTATCAAAGACTCCGGATCGGGTTCACGCAACAACGATCCCAATGCCAGGGAATTTGGCTACTACTTCTTTTCCGAAGATTATGCGAAGCTGAAGATGATGGACTTTATGGTCCATAAAGATGCCGTGAAAGGCCTGCTTGAAAAGGTGAAATAATCCGGCGGTTAAGGTGAACGACCGTCAACATCGATGGCCCCTTCCTTCGAAGGAAATCCAGATCAGCGATCACATGAAACAAAACGACGGTTATTAGTTTAATCGAGAAGAGCGAGGCTGTTTCAGAAGCAAGTTAAGCACTGCGATCTTCCCTTTCCTGTTTCAAGATGGATTCCTTTGGAAGAGTTGGTGGCTTTATAGGCAGTCCTTGCTTTTCATCAAAGTATGAACAGCATGATAAGAAAATTCAAGTTATTAAGGAGTAGGCTGCTTTTATCCACCGCTTCGGTGAGACTGGCAGCGGCTTTGTTGGTTTTATCCGTGATTTCATGCGCGGGGAATCAAAGTTCAACTGATACTGCCGGTGAAAAAAGCCTTTCCGGCTCCAGAAAGTTCATCGCGCACAGGGGAGTGAACCTGGGTTGTACCATTGCCGGCGAGAATTCCCTGGAAGCCATCCGGCTGGCTTCGGTTGCCGGTTTTGAAGCAGTGGAGACCGACGTAAGGCTCACCTCGGATAGTGTGATGGTGGTCATGCACGACAATACCCTGAACCGAACCTGCCTGAATGCCGACGGAAGCGAACTGAAAGAAAAGACAGAGGTGGGTGCGTTAACCCTTGCCCAACTGAAATCGGATTACATTCTGAAAGCGACCAGTTCCGGCAACAGAACGCCCATACCCACTTTCAGGGAGTACCTTTCCGAATGTAAAAAATATGGGAT
>CAYWTT010000291.1:0-5476 GCA_964461245.1 uncultured Prolixibacteraceae bacterium
CTCCCCTGTAGTAATTGATCGTATAGTCTGCAGTGAAGGTCTGAATAGCCAGTGCAGGTCCCTGCACACCATTTAACACTTCGGGAGCGATCTTGTTGTAATCATAATTTTCCTGTGCTTCCTTGATCGGATCTTCCATGCAGGAAGAGACCAGGAGTACCATCACCAGGACCAATCCTGAAATTTTACTTACTATTTTTTTCATGGTTGTCATTTTTTAATCTCAAAATACCCCGTGTTATTTCCATCCTCCGTTGCTGTAATCCACACCGGCTGTTCCGGTTGTACCGCCAAAGGTATAGTAGTCCATCTGAATCACTTCCAGCTGTGATCCTGGGATCGGGAAATGGAGAATGGTGCCTTTCTGGAGGAGGTTTTCCTTCCTCATCTCGAAATACTGAACTCCCATGCCGCTACACATCAGTTCCACCATTCTTTCATAATGGATGGCGGCAAGTACCTTGGCCTGGTCGGCGGTAAGGTCGGCTAATTTACCCCTGGAAGCGCGGGCCGATGCATTCATCACACTGACGGCTTCGGCCAGTTTGTTGGTACGTGCGGCAGCCTCGGCAATGAAATAGTCGTTCTCGGCTTTCCTGAATTCCGGCATGGGTTCAGTCCATGTGGTCAGATAAGGATCAAGCCTTTTGTACCGGTAGGAGGAGAAGTGATAATAACCCCTTTCTGCGCGGAACGGGCAGGAACTCATATACTGGTAATCCGACAGGAGCCGGGCATCGGCAGAGGTGGCCTTTCCGTTGTTGGGCAGGTCGGAGAACAGCCCGGTGCTTGGGAAGGTAGCCGGCATGTTGTTGTCCATCAAATGGATCACATACATGTCGGTAAAACCCCATCCCGAATAGTTGGCATAGGTGTGGAAGCCGGAATACCAGGTCACATCGTCGGCAAGCGGGGCAAAATCTTTCTTTATACCGTTTTTTGCATAGGTGTAGACCTTTGACCAGTCGGTGGCATTATCCTCCGTTTTATTCCGGGCGCTGTAAACCAGCAAACGACATGCGTAAGAACTGGCCAGCTGGGCAAACTCCACGTTCGACCATGATTCTCCCGGGATCCATTCTGCTGGGATGGTGAAAGTGCTGGCCTTGCTGATGGCAATGGCCTGATCGAGACTTTTCACAGCTTCCGCAACTACTTCTTTGTAAGGTGAAGCCTCCAGATTCCCGGAAATATCGGTTTCATGAGTAACAATAAATCCTTTTTCATACAGCACGCCAATATAGCCTAAGCTTATTCCCTGAATAAAATAAGCCATGGCCCTGACCATATCCGTGGTTCCATCCTCCATTTCCACCCCGTTGGTTTCGGTCTGGGCCAGCACATCATTGGCCTGGGAGAGGATGGAATAGAGATTGTTGTAAAAATTCTCGGTGATGGTCACATCTGCGTAGGAAGGTTTGTTGTTGAACTCCTGACGGGGTTCATTCCCGAAAACGCGCATCCCGAAGTTTCCCCAGGAGCAGGTCCCTGCATCGGCAGTTACATGAAGTGCGCAGGCAGGACCACCGTCATCTTCGTGAGTAGCCATGAACCAGCGGTTCATCAAACCACCGGCAACTCCCTTTATGTCGGCCGGATTGGAAAAAGCGGTCTTGAAATCCGGATCATTCAGATTTTCGACCACCAGGTCTTCACAACTTACCCAAACAAAAGTTGCCAGGAGCAAGATCGAAATATATTTTAAAGCTTTCATACTGAGTCATTTAAAAATTAGAAATTCAATTCAAGCGAAGCTGAGAAAGATCTGAAATTCGGATATCCCATAAAGTCGTACGCAAAAATCTGGGTTCCGTTGGTGGTTCCCACCTCCGGATCGTATCCGGTGTATTTGGTAAAGGTCAGCAGGTTGCGGCCCATTACTGACAATTTTGCGTTTTTGACAAATCCCCTGGTGAGATTACTAAATTTCTTCCCGCTAAACAGGTAGGCGAGGGAAAGCTCCCTGAGTTTCACATAGGTGCCGTCTTCCACCCAGAAATCGTTCTGTTCGTTCACATCATAAAAGACCTTGTAGTAATCCATCGCCTTTTTCTCGTTCTCAGGTTTACCTGCCTGGTCCATCATTCCATGACGGTCGTCGCGTGTCAGCCACTGTGCTGATTTGTTATAAATGTCTCCACCCTGTTTCCAGTCGAAGAGGAAATAGAGAGAGAGGTTTTTATAGCTTAGGGTATTGGCGATACCCATTTTAAAGTCGGGATTGGCATCCCCAATTTTGGTAAAAGCCACATTCCCGTTTTCATCCACCTGCTTCACGCCGGCTTCGTAAATGGTCCCTTCGGTTCCTTTTTTGATCACGAAACCATCCCCGTTCAAGGTGTATTTGTCGGCTGTGGTACCCATTACGGCTGCCTGAGCTTCCAATTCATCCATGCTCCGGAGGAAATGGGCCCCGTACATGACCCCAAAGGTTTCGCCTTCCCTGATATAAAATGCCTTATAGGCTTCCTGCCCTTCAGGTCCGGTCTGGTAAGCCGGTACATCCAGTTTAGTGATCTTGTTCCGGCCACGGTCAAAGACCAGGTTGGCCGTCCAGCTTACAGCTTTGCCGGTGACCAGTTTGGCGCTGAGTGAGGCTTCAAACGTATTGGATTCCAAGGTACCTGCATTCACCCACTGGGTGTTCCACCCGTTGGCGTAAGAGGCCTGGGGAGCTTGCAGAAATTGGTCTTCGGTCACGCCTTTGGCATAGGTGCCGATAAAAGAGAATCTTTTGAGGAAATCGACATCGACACCCATTTCCCATTCAGATGTTCTGGAAGGTTTCAGGTATTTGTTCCCTTTTGAACTTTTGGAGGTAACCCCGTTGCTCACCGACATAACCTCATACTGGGCTGCAAATGGCGGGCGCTGACCGGCAGTACCATAAGCCGCGCGGAGTTTCAACTCCTGAACTCCCGGAATGGTGAAATCCTGGGTCACACGCCAAGCTCCGGAAATACGGTAGTAAGGCTGCCACCGCTCTTCGGATCCGAAAAGTGAAGATCCGTCATAACGGAACATTCCGTCAAAGATGTATTTGTCTTTGTAATCCAGATAGAGAATCCCGAAATAGTTGTAGGCCACCACCTGGTCCTGGTACGAAGTGAGGGATTTGTTCCCCTTGATCGCATCAAAACTGGGTACCTTCTGAACACCAAAGTCATAACCGGTACCGGAAAAACTCTGGTATTCCTCGTTTTCATACAGAGAACTCAGTTTCATCCTCAACAGGAAGTCTCCGACGTTTTTGGAGTACATCAGGTTGGCCTGGGCTCTTTCAGAGAAGAGTTTTGAATTGTATTTGTAATAAGATCCTTCCGAATAGACCGACGCTCCACCGCTCCGGGAGTATGTGTCATATGGGGTAAAGGTGGTGTTCAGGTTCGAATTGTATTCAAAGGAGTATTCAGCCCTGAACTTGAGATCGCCTGTGATGTCCCAGTTGAGTGCATAAGCTCCAAGGAACCGGTCTCTTTCCAGGTCGTCCTTTATTTTCCAGAGGTTGTACAACGGATTTTCCTGCTCCGATTGCCAGGGATTGGGAATAAACTGGTAGGGCTGACCATCCGGATTGGCCAATTCGAGGTTCACATCCGGTTCCAGCAAAAGTATGTTGAAGAATACCCCACCATTGTATTTGTCATCACCACCGGGATAATTCTGGTGCGACTTGACAAACAGGTTACTGGCTGAAAGGGAGATTTTGTTGGAGATGCGATGGTCAATATTCAACCTGAAGCTGTTGCGGTTAAAACCTTTCGTTTCAAACAAAATACCGCTGTTCTGGTAGTTTTCGAACGAGGCCAGGAAGTTGGTGTTCCCAGTGTTGCTCGTTACCCCTATGTAATTGGTATAAAAATCGTTTCCTGTGAAAAACTGTTTCTGGTGGTCAATCAACCGGCCATAGGGATTATCCATGTAATGGTCGGGTTCCAGTACCCTGGCTCCTGAAATATTGCCCGTGCCTCCTTCATATCCGGAAGGATAGGTTACACCGGAATATTTGGTATATGCCTTGACACTTTCCCAGTCGGTAGCCAATTTATAGGCATGGCTTTCAGTTAGATCATATTCGTTGATCACCTGGTTTACCCCGTATTCATTGCGGAAGGTAACGGTGGTTTCTCCTTTTGCGATATCCTTACCCCTTTTGGTTGTAACCACGATAACGCCGTTTCCTGCCTGGGAACCATAAAGAGCAGATGCCGAGGCACCTTTCACAACTTCAATGGCTTCCACATCGTCCACGTTGATATCCGACAGGGTACCTTGCATTCTGACCCCGTCCACAATGATCAGCGGATCTTGGCTGCCGGCAATTTGTGTGGCACCACGTACCAAAATGGTGGTGCTGGAACCGGGTTCTCCGGTTGAATTGGTAACGGTCACACCGGCCATTTTCCCCTGCAAGGCAGAAGCTGCTGAGGCTGCGGGTACCTGCTTCAACTCTTTTTCACTTACTTTACCTACCGATACAGCCAGCTTTTTTCGCGGCGTTTCAGAAGCAACCCCAGATACCACCACTTCATCAATACCAAAAACGTCTTCCTGGAGAGCTGCATTGATAGTGGATAAACCTCCGATAGCCACTTCTGCGCTTTTCATTCCGATGAATGAAAAAGTAAGAGTGGCGGCATTTGCAGGAACCGACAACTGATACTTACCGTTGATATCGGTCACCGTACCAATGGTGGTTCCTTTCACAACAACAGAAACACCGGGAATTGGTGCTCCATCCCCGGCTGCGGTTACAGTTCCGCTGATGGCCTTTGTCTGGGCCAATAAAATCTGTATCCCTGCAAACAACAGAAATAACATCAATAGCAAAACCTTTTTCATTGAGATAGTATTAAGTTAACAGATTAAATTCTTCTCGCCTGGTTGCCCTCTGATCCCCCTTTAATCCCTCCTTTCTTGTGTCTTGAAGATCGACAGGACAATGTTTTTAATTCTTTTTTCAAGGCATCTTTTTTGATTTCAGATACCCCTTGCCACAAAAATAGATAAACATTTTTTAAATATCCAACATAAGATTTAAATATTTTTAACTGTTTGTCTCGGAATTGGTTCACTCCGGATAACTCCAACGGGATCGGAAACCGGATACACTCTCCCCAAAAAAGTTGCGATATCCTTGATTCCCCGGTTTAGTGCTAATTAGCCCTGAAATTTAAATATAAACAGCACAAGAAAAACGTGATTTTTCTCATAGAAATACATTTAAGTTAATAACAGACATTCAATTCCAATTTCAGATAACGTATTTGGCGCTCTGCTCTGGCGTATTTACTGGCTTTCTCCCATTTTCCTGTAAATACTGCGATTGCCTCCAATCTGACCGTCTCCTTGCAGTTTTTTAAAATCCCTTACGAATTCTTTTAAACCCAAGCAGGACAAATGTAAAAAAAGAAAATTCAAAGGGCCAAAATATTTTTTTGTTTTATTAAACTATGTTAGATAAAATTAACAAATT
>CAYWTT010000292.1:0-5430 GCA_964461245.1 uncultured Prolixibacteraceae bacterium
AGCCTGTATTGGTAAAAGGTCTTCCTGAAAAAATTACGGGATAAGGGTTATCCCCCTGAATGAAAGCACTTCGTACCCTTCCGTCCTCTGTCCGTTGTGGCATCGCCACAATTATAATCCTTTCAGGATATAGGCAATAAATACCCCCAGGTAGTTGCCGATGGCATAGCCGATTATCCCGTTGGTGATACCGGTAATGATCACCTCCTTATTGCGGATGGCGGAAGCTACTGCAGGAATAAAGGGAGGAGAATAGGTCAGTCCGGTGATGGTAATGATGGTGGTATCGGTATCCACTTTAAAAACCTTTGAAAGCCCAACGTGGATGATCATCGATCCGAAAACGGCGATAGCTACATAAAGGAACATTTCCAGGAATCTGATCTGGAACATGCCCCGAAGATCGGCCATGGAGGCAATGATCAAGGAAAAGACAATGATGAAGTACATTCCCAGTTGGAAAGTATGTCCGATCCGGTTGATCCTGCCAACCAGGGAACCGCCCAGTCCCAATGTGGTGAGCGTCAGTATGATCACCGTCATCCGGGCACTTGGGGAAACTAATGATCCCAGGCCATAGCTGGCAGCCACAATAACAAGGGAAATTAGGAAAGCGAAGCCCAGTTCCCGAGCTGATTTCCAGTTCAGCATTCCAAGATAATTGTCGACACCTTCCGTCTCCTTGATCACCTGGCATATGGCTTTGTGCCTCTTTACATCACTGAAGTGGGGCAAAAAGAGGTTAAAAACCCTCTGGGCGACTGTCATCAGGAAAAAGAGGCATATGGCACCCAGCACCATATCATAGGTATTGGTCAGTATAAACACATTGGGTGTAACTTCCAGGGCCGTGGCAATGGAAACGAGATTTGGAGTTCCTCCCGTGTACACCCCCACCAACATGCCGCCCACTTTCCATCCCTCCGGGATCCTTTCTCCGAGCAGCAGATAACCGGCAAAAATGACGATAACCAGGGATACTACACCCAGTGTTACCGATTTAAGGGCTTCGGGGGCCAGTTTAAGCCATTTTTTAATATCCAGCGAGAAAAGCAGCAAGGGAATTGCAATTAGGATCATGATGGAATAAACCAGGTTTTGTGTGGAAGCAATCTGGTTATGAAGGAGGTCGTTCGGGGTGATAGTTCCCGCCTGAAAAAGAGTATCTGCCTGTTTCGGAGGCAGGAAAAGATCTCCGTTGGGACCGGGCAGCAGGGAACGATAAGTTTCACTTCCCTTGGGAAATATCCCGACGTTTCCGATGATCAACCCCACCCCGTATGCGATTGCAATGGCACCGATCTTATTGATGGTTTTATTGACGTGGGTGAGATAAATGATCAGTATTGGCACCAGAAAATAGAAGAAAAGCAAACAAATGATGTAGATCATTTACAATAGGTTTAGCCGGTTTAAAATGGTGGATAAATTCAGAGTTCAAGATCAGCACCGTGCATTTCATGCCATGGCAGACCATACTCATTTAATGCAGCCATGAAAGGATCGGGATCGAACTCTTCCACATTGAAGACTCCCGGCTTCTTCCATAACTCTTTCAGAAACATCATGGCCCCGATCATGGCCGGAACACCGGTGGTGTAACTGACTGCCTGTGTGCCGGTTTCGGCATAAGCCACTTCATGGCTGCAGTTGTTATACACATAATAGGTTTTCTCCTGCCCGTTCTTTTTTCCCCGGATGCGACAGCCAATGGAGGTCCATCCTTTGTAATTCTTACCCAGATCCCCCGGGTTGGGAAGAACTGCTTTCAGAAATTGGATTGGCACAATTTCATGGCCTTCGTACATAATAGGTTCAATACCTGCCATGCCAATATTCTGGATCACACGAAGGTGGGTAAGGTACTCCTGGCCGAAGGTCATCCAGAAACGGGCCCGTTTCAGGGTGGGAAAATTCTTAACCAGTGATTCCAGCTCTTCATGATATATAAGGTAAGATTCCTTCGGACCTATTCCGGGATAGGTAAGGGGTTTATGTATTTCGTGGGGTTCGGTTTCGATCCATATTCCGTTTTCCCAGTATCTACCCCGTTGGGTTACTTCCCGGATATTAATCTCGGGATTGAAATTGGTGGCAAATGCTTTTCCGTGGTCACCGGCATTGCAATCTACAATATCGAGGTGGTTGATTTCATCAAAGTGATGCTTGGCGGCATATGCGGTAAAAACGCTGGTTACTCCGGGATCGAATCCGCAACCCAGGATAGCCGTGATACCGGCGTTTTTAAATCTTTCCTGATAGGCCCACTGCCATTTATATTCAAATTTGGCTTCATCTTTCGGCTCATAATTGGCAGTGTCGAGGTAACTGGTTTCAGTTTCCAGACAGGCATCCATGATGGTCAGGTCCTGGTAAGGAAGCGCCACGTTCACAACCAGGTCGGGCTGGAAAGTGCGGATCAAAGCTACCAACTGAGGTACATTGTCGGCGTCAACCTGAGCTGTCTTAATTCTGTCTCCTCCTATCTTCCGGGCAATGGCATCACATTTCGATTTGGTACGGCTCGCCAGCATGATCTCGGAAAAAACTTCCGGCAGGGCCGCCATCTTGTTAACCACTACGGTTCCCACACCACCGGCTCCGATCACTAATACTTTTCCCATATGACGTTGAATTGGTTTCTCCTACAAATAAAACATTTTTTATGGAATTAATCCATGATAGTTCCTGTTTTCAGTCAGGCCTTCAACTGCCTTACCATGGCGTCGGCCAGCCTGATCAGCTCTTCGTGCGTATCGGCTTTTACCGAACCTTTCTCCTCTATCGGACCGGAAACCAACTCCCATTTTACCTCCCTGGCAAATTCCATCAGGTTCTTTACCCCACCGCCATTCCAGGAATAGTTCCCGAAAATCCCCAGAAAGTGATCCTTGATTCCCATGTGTTTAATGGTGGATAGCAGTATTTCCACATTGGGGAACAGCGCGTTGTTATATGCACAACTCCCGACAATGAAACCCCTGTATTTGAAAATATCATTGATGATATAGGAAGAATGCGTTTTGGATGAATCATACACCCTGATATTTTTAATGCCCTGTTCTGCTATGCGACGGGCAATTATCTCGGCCATCTTCTGTGTATTGCCGTACATGGAACCGTAAACGATGACGACTCCCTCCTCCAGATCATAACTGCTCCACCGGTTGTACCTGCTGAGGATCCAGTGCAGGTCGGTACGCCATACCGGGCCATGGGTGGCTGCTATTACGGAGATTTCCAGGTCACTCAGCTTATTTATCGCCCGTTGCGTGTGAGCACAGTACTTCCCTACTATGTTGGTGAAATAGCGCATCGACTCCACTTCGTAAAAGCTGAGATTGATCTCATCATCAAAAATCCCGCCGTCCAGGGTTCCGTAACTGCCAAAGGCATCCCCCGAAAAGAGGATTTTATGATGGACCTCATAACTGACCATGGTTTCAGGCCAGTGAACCATTGGAATGGTCCTGAATTGCAGCTTGTTGCTCCCCAGTTCAAGGATGTCGTCGTCGTTGACTTCCAGGATCCGGCAAGGTTTCAGATAGTAACTTTCAACCAGACTGAAAGTCTTTTTATTCCCTACCAGGGTGATCCCCGGAAATTTGCTGACAATGGCTTTCAACGCGCCCGAATGGTCGGGTTCCATGTGGTTGATAATCAGATAATCAACCTGACGACCCCCGGTCCGATCTTCAATGCATTCCAAAAAATCGTCAATGTATTGCCGCTCTACCGTGTCTATAAGTGCAATTTTTTCATCCACAATAAGATATGAATTGTAACTGATCCCGTGCGGAATGGGCCAGATATTCTCAAAAAGATGGGTGCGACGGTCATTGAAACCGAAAAACCAGATGTCATCGGAAAGTCTTGCCTGCAACATTATTATTGTTTTTAATTATTACTGCGAAAGTATAAAAAATGCTTCTCATGAAAAAACTGACCAGCTGCTTAATCCAAAGCGATAGAATTTTATTTATTCACTGAATGGTAAATCTAACTGACCGATAACCCTTCTTCATGCCTCCCCACACCCCTAAATCCCTCGCCTATTCCGATTCGGACAGGTTCGGGCAAGTCTTGAACAAAATTGAACAACTTTAAACCACGTTGAACCATATTGATCCACATTGAACCATTTTAATCCCATGGCTGCTTCTCTACTGATTGTTCACCTTTTTATTTCGTGATTGCAATATCTTTGCAAAAAAAAAGTACCATGTCCTTGGAACAAAAAACAAGACTTATGATATTCCCCAAACCGGGAAGGTTCATTCTGGTGATTTTTTCCCTGGCCCTTTTTCTGGTGGGGATAAGGGCTTTCCAGCTTTACAGCTACATTTATAAACCGGATGTTCAGAAGGAATATATTCTGTTCATTCGGAGAGGTGCTACCTTAGAAATGGTTCGGGATAGTCTTGTAAAAAACCAGGTCATCGGTAACCTGAAAGCTTTCCTATGGGTGGCCAAGAAGAAAGAATACAGGGACCCTGTTAAACCGGGCCGCTTTCATCTGAAAAAAGGAATGAACCATAATACGGTGGTAAACATGCTCCGATCGGGGCTGCAGGAACCGGTTCAGCTGACCTTCAATAACGTCAGGACCAAAGAGCAACTTGCTGCGGCGGTGAGTCGCTATATTGATTCCGATTCACTTTCCGTTGCGGATTTGTTCCAACCTGAGATCACAGCTGAGTATGGATTTACCCCCGAAACGTTTCCTGCCATGTTCATCCCGAACACATACGAGTTTTACTGGACTACCAGTGCACGGCAGTTTGCCGACAGAATGAAACTGGAATATTCCCGATTCTGGGATGAGGAGCGAAAAAAAAAGGCGGAAAATATCGGGCTGACTCCTGAACAGGTAGCGACGCTGGCCTCCATTGTGCAGGAGGAGACCAACCAGAGAGAAGAAAAACCCCGGGTGGCCGGTGTCTATATCAACAGGTTACAAAGGGGGATGCTTTTACAGGCCGATCCGACCGTTAAGTTTGCTGTCGGAGATGTGACCCTTCGCCGCATTTTAAACTCTCATCTGGAAATCGATTCCCCATACAATACCTATCGCTATCAGGGGCTTCCTCCGGGACCGATCACCTTCCCGGAAATATCATCGCTTGAAGCAGTATTGAATTACGAAAGACACAGTTTTCTTTATTTCTGTGCCCGCGAAGATTTTTCAGGATTTCACAATTTTGCCCGCACCATTGCGGAACATGCCCGAAATGCCGCAAGATACCATGCTGCGTTAAATGCCCTCAACAGAAACAGGGACTGAAAGACCATGTAAAGCATCGAGCGTAAAGAAGGAAGCGTAAAGACAAAAAGTTAAAAGCTTTCTCTGTGTAACCTTCTGTGGAATCTTAGTGTAGTTGATCCTTATAAACTCACTTATTTTTTATCTCAAACTGAGTCGGATATATC
>CAYWTT010000293.1:0-5419 GCA_964461245.1 uncultured Prolixibacteraceae bacterium
GGATTAGTTTTCGAAGGTTGATCAGGGCATAGCGCATCCGCCCCAGCGCCGTATTGATGCTTACATCGGTAATGTCGGCAATCTCCTTGAAACTGAGCCCCAGGTAGTGCCGCATATGGATTACCTGTTGCTGATCCTCCGGCAATTCCCTGACCAGTTCCTTCACTTCCAAAAGGATCTGTTCCATCACCATCTGGTCTTCAATATTCTCATCCGAGAATCGGGGAGAATTGAGAATATCAGATTCATAACTGTCGTTTGATACCGTTCCGTTCAGTTTCTCCCTCCTGAAATGATCGATTATCAGATTGTGTGAAATCCGGAGCACCCAGGATATAAACTTGCCGTTTTCCACATACTTTCCGTGCTTCAGCGACCGGATCACTTTAATAAAGGTATCCTGAAAAATATCTTCAGCAAGATCCTGGTTCTTGACAATCAGTAGAATGTATGAATAAACCCTGTTCTTGTGTCGGTTAATGAGTACCTCAATGGAAGCATGGTCACCATTAATGTAGCGATGAACGAGTTCATTGTCGTTCAAATTTTCTGTTTTGAACATTACTTTCTATTTTATTTAACAAAAAGTAAAGTTTAAACTATAGGCAACCAGTTTTTAGTGAGTAAAACAATTTTGTAATTTTGCAGATGTAAAATTGAAACATTTTATTCAATTAAACAAATTTTTTTAAAAAAACAAAATAATTCCGTGGTAATGGCTGAAATCAGTTCTCCCCCTTTCATTGAAATACATGGAGCCAGGGTACACAATCTGAAGAATATAGACCTGCGTATTCCGCGGAATCAATTCATCGTAGTCACAGGGGTTTCAGGTTCCGGTAAGTCCTCCCTGGCTTTTGACACCCTTTTTGCGGAAGGGCAGCGCAGGTATGTCGAAAGTCTGTCGGCTTATGCCAGGCAGTTTCTTGGCCGGATTAACAAGCCGGACGTGGATTATATCAGGGGGATACCCCCTGCGATTGCCATCGAGCAGAAGGTGAACACCCGGAATCCCCGTTCCACGGTAGGAACGTCGACCGAGATATATGATTATCTCAAACTGTTGTTTTCCCGGATCGGTCATACCTATTCCCCCGTTTCCGGAGAGGAAGTGATGTGCCATACCGTCACCGATGTGGTGGATTACATCTCTTCATTCCCTGCTGATACGAGGATTCTGGTGGCCGCCCCGCTGAGACCGGGGAACGGCAGGGATATCCTTAGGGAAGCGGAATTGCTTCTACAACAAGGATTTACACGCATCGAAACAAACGATCAGATTTTCCGGATCGATGAATTATTATCAGGCAGGCTGACCTGTGAAAATTCCGGGAACTGCAACATTGTCGTCGACAGGCTGATGGTTTCGTTCGACGAAGACAGTCTGAATCGTATGGCAGATTCGATCCAGACCGCCTTTTATGAAGGGCACGGTGAGTGCCTGGTCAAAGTGTATGAAGGGGAAAATATCACCTCCCGTTGGTTTTCAAACCGTTTTGAAGCCGACGGGATAGAATTTGAAATCCCGACAGTTCACACCTTCAATTTCAACAACCCGTTAGGAGCATGCCCTACGTGTGAAGGTTACGGCAAAATCATCGGTATTGATGAAGACCTGGTGGTTCCCAATAAATCACTCTCCGTATATCAGGATGCCATTGCCTGCTGGAAAGGGGAGAAGATGAAGGAATGGAGGGACCGTCTGATAATTTCAGCTGAAAAGTTTGATTTTCCTGTTCACAGGCCCTATTACGAGCTCACCGAAGAGCAGAGGCAAATGCTATGGACCGGTAACCGCTGGTTCAGCGGACTGAACGAGTTTTTCCGGCACCTCGAGGAGCAGTCATATAAAATTCAATACAGGGTAATGCTTTCCCGTTACCGGGGCAAAACCACCTGTCCCGATTGCCGGGGCAGCCGTTTGAAAAAGGAAGCCGGGTATATCAAAGTGGCCGGAAAATCAGTTCAGGATCTTGTGCTGATGCCTGTTTCGGCGCTCCGGCAGTTTTTTGACGAGCTCCGCATTTCAGCGCATGATGAAAAAATCGCCAGGAGGATTTTGCTGGAAATTAAAAACCGTTTGACCTATCTGAATGATGTCGGATTGGGTTATCTGACGCTGAACCGGCTCTCTTCCACCCTTTCAGGAGGAGAATCCCAGCGTATCAACCTGGCTACCTCCCTGGGAAGCAATCTTGTGGGATCAATTTATATCCTCGACGAACCCAGCATCGGTCTTCACTCAAGGGATACGCATCGCCTGATCGGAGTGCTTCAAAGGTTGCGCCAGTTGGGTAATACTGTACTGGTGGTGGAGCACGATGAGGAGATTATGCGTGCATCGGATCAGATCATTGATATTGGTCCCCTGGCCGGACTTGCAGGCGGCGAGGTGGTGTTCCAGGGAACCCATGATCAGCTTTCAGCCAGTGAAACCAGCCTGACAGCCCGTTATCTGACCGGCCGGGAAAAAATCAGGATCCCGGCTTACCGGAGAAAATGGAACAACTATATTGAGGTGGTCGGAGCCAGAGAAAACAACCTTAAAAATCTCCGGGTAAAATTTCCGCTGAACACCATTACAGTGGTTACCGGTGTCAGCGGTTCCGGGAAATCCTCTCTGGTCACCCGCACCCTATTCCCTGCCCTGGTGAAACTGATGGGAGGCATGGCTGAAAAGACCGGTCATCACGATGCCCTGCTGGGCGACCTGCACCTCATAACCGGTGTGGAGTTCGTGGACCAGAATCCTATCGGTAAAAGTTCCCGTTCCAATCCCGTAACCTATCTGAAAGCCTATGATGAGATCAGAAAACTGTTGGCGGACCAGCAGTCGGCCAAGTTACAGGGTCTTAGTCCGAGCCATTTTTCTTTCAATGTAGATGGCGGCAGGTGTGATGAATGCCAGGGAGAAGGCACCATCAAGGTGGAAATGCAATTCCTGGCTGATGTCTATCTGGTTTGTGAAAGCTGCGGAGGCAAACGGTTTAAGGAAGAGGTGCTGGAGGTCAGGTATAAAGACCACAACATCGATGAAATCCTCAACATGACCGTCACACAGGCCATTGAACTGTTTGGGAAGAGCAAGGCTGCCACTGAGAAAAAGATCGTTAAACGTTTACAGGCATTGGTTGATGTCGGTTTGGGCTATGTAAAACTGGGGCAATCGTCCAGCACTCTCTCTGGCGGGGAAAGCCAGCGGGTTAAGCTGGCCTATTTCCTGGCCAAAGAAAAAGATACCCCCACCCTTTTCATTTTCGATGAGCCCACTACAGGACTTCATTTTCATGACATCCGCAAACTGCTCGACTCTTTCAACGCCCTCATGGAAAGGGGACATTCCATTATTATCATCGAGCATAACCTGGAGATCATCAAGTCGGCCGACTGGGTAATTGACCTGGGTCCCGAAGGGGGAGACAACGGAGGATATCTTCTCTTCGAAGGAACCCCGGAAAAGCTAGCCAGCATGGAAAACTCTTACACAGGGCAGGCTTTGAAAGAAAAGCTGGAACAGGAAGCTGGAAATCCATGACCATCTTCCCCCCGACAGCAGTCTTTGATACCGCAGCTTTTACCCGCTCAGAGCCTACCCTTCCCCGTTTACAGGGATCAGCATATTATTCAGTTTCTTCCATTCCCTGATCAGGAAACTGGCCACAATGAGAGCAGAAATGGTATCTGAAACCGGCGAGGCGATCCATATTCCCCGCAACTGCCACCATGCCGGGAAAATCAACAACAGCGGCAACAGGACGAACACCTGTCGCAACAGGGTCAGCATCATGGCAATGATGGCCTTACCGACTGACTGGAAATAGCTTCCTGCAACGATCTGAAATCCAGCCAGTGGCAAAGCCAGCACAAAAATACGGAGACCCGGAACGGCAATTTCTGCCAGTTCCGGACTGGTTGTATTGAATATGCTTATCAGATCCTGTGCAAAGGTCTCAATGAGGATAAAGCAGGTCAGAGAAATGGCAGATGCATAAATCAGTGCCTTTTTCAGCGTTTCCTTAACCCTTTCAATCTTCCTGGCACCGTAATTATAGCCGATGATCGGTTGGGAGGCCATATTGATGGCCACAACGGTCATGATTACAAGGGATGTGGTGGAATTGATGATTCCCATAGCCCCGACAGCCAGATCACCCCCAAACGATATCAGCCGGGTATTGAGAATGCCCTGCACAAAACTGCCCGCAATCTGCATCGCAAACGGGGACATTCCTATGGCAGCTATTTCCCTGAGAATGCCAAAATCCAACTTCATATACTCTTTCCGGAGTTTGACAACTGACCTGCTGCTCTTAAAGTGAGTGATTACCCATAAGTCCAGAAAAACCTGCGAAATGACGGTGGCCAGGGCTGAACCTTTGACGCCCCATCCCAGACCGAAAATGAAGATCGGATTAAGGATCACATTGATCCCGGCACTGATCAGCATGGATATCATGGCTATCTTTGCATTTCCCTCTGCCCGGATGATGTTGTTCAGGGAAAATCCGACCACCTGGAAGACTGTACCCGCCAGGATAATGTTGAGATAATCATTGGCATACCCGAAAATTTCATCGGTAGCTCCGAAAGAACGGAGAATGGGTTTTTTGAGCAAAAAGCCCAGAATGGTTAGCATGACCGCCACCACCAGCATCATGACGAAACCGGTTCCCAATATCTGATCGGCCCGTTCCCGGTTTTTACGTCCCAAATTGATGGAGATCATCACACCGGAACCGATCCCGATCAGCATGCCGAAACCCATCACGATCAACATAATCGGGAAAACGACAGATACGCCTGATAATCCTTCAGCTCCAACCCCGCGACCGATAAAAACCCGGTCAACAATATTGTACAACGTATTGGCAATTATCCCGATGAAAGCAGGTATGTAAAACTTCCACATCAGCGGACCGATTTTTGCTTCGGCCAATTCCCGGGTTTTATCCATCAGTTGAATTTTGAGGCACAAATATACCCATTTGGGAAATCACTCCTTGTTATTGCGTATTTTTGTCTATCGAAACAGGCGATATCCCAAAGTCGGGATAAAAGCCCCTGTATATTTTTCATATCCGTAGCCTTTGCTGCCGGGTAAGAAAAATAAAGAATAATATTTTTTGCAAAATTAGTGATCAACAATGTCATAGATACTATTTACGGAATAAACCTGTAACAATACTACAAAGATGAATGCAAACATGTGGGGCAAGACCGATCCTGTCATTCTCTCCCGCCTCCATTCAGGAGATGAGACACAAATTCTGAATGTGATCGAAAACCTTCGAACTGCCGGAAATCCAAATTATATTCCCTATCTGATCGACCTGCTCAGGTTTCCCGAAATGGAGCTGGTCAGAAAGCAGATTTTCCTGTTTCTGGGAGACTTAGGAGACTTAAAAGATCCCCATACCCG
>CAYWTT010000294.1:0-5404 GCA_964461245.1 uncultured Prolixibacteraceae bacterium
ATTGATTGGTGACCGTACGACCGACAAGGTCCCAGAGTTCATCACCACCCAACAGGGCAGGATCGGACCCTGAGGCACCTTCCTCGGTCATGTAGGAATAGCAGGTGCCCAGGTAACGAATGGCTGTGGAACGTAAGTTAAACGCCGTTTCTATGGTGGCCAGTCCATCATCAGGCACCACATCAAGATAATCGTTGCAGGCTGACATGCCGACAAGTGTCGCTATACATGTCAATACTAGGTACTTAATTTTATGTGATAATTTATACATTGTCTCAATTATTTAAATGTTATATTAACACCGATATTGAATGTTTTCTGAAGAGGATAATCAAGACCTGATCTACCCATTTCAGGATCCCACATCTTAAATTTACTCCAGCTTAACAGGTTGGTTCCGGTCAGATAGAAACGAAAGTTGTCGATACGGAAATCCTCTGTTAATTTTTTAGGAAGGGTGTAACCTAATTCCAATTGCTTCAGGCGAAGGAATGAACCATCGCGCATCCACCATGTACTGACTGCAGTGTTGTTATAGTTTCTGTATGAACTGTAACGGGGCCAGAATGCATAGATATCACGGTTATCTTCACTCCAGTGACTTCTATCGATGGTCTTCAGCAATTGGGTATTGCCTACAAAGGGAGACATATCCGCAGCATCAATCCAGAATGATTCATTCGCCAATCCCTGGAAGAAGACAGAAGCATCAAAACCCTTGTAACCTGTGGAGAATCCAAAACCGTAAATGATTTCAGGAGTAGTGGGATTACCTATCGGCACTCTGTCGGCCTCAGTAATAACGCCATCCTTATTTACGTCGGTATACTTGATGTCACCGCCTCCATACTGTGAACCGAAAGCAGCCTGAGAAGGACTGTTTGCAGCTTCTTCATCATCGATAAACAGACGTTCTGCGATATAACCCCAGGTTTGCTTGATGGAGTATCCTTCGTGCATACGCCAATATTCCTTGTACTCAGGTTCCTCATAAACCTTGTATTTACTAGTGGAGTAAGTAAAGTTAGCACGGGCAGAAGACCAGAGGTGCTTGTTCCAGATCTGCTTATAGTCAGCCTGAATATCCACACCCTTCGCAGTAGCTTTCCCAATATTGGCTGCAATGGTTGACTGAAGCCCCATCGTGTTGGGAATGTCGGCACGGGTCATAAAGATGTCTGAACGATCTTCTGTAAAATATTCGGCAATCACATCGACTTTACCGAACAAACTAAACTCTGCAGCATAGTTGCTTTTCAGAGACTTTTCCCAAGTGATGGCATCGTTTGCATAACGTAACACGGAGATACCGGAATAGGAGACGCCCCGGTTTTCACCGAAATAGGACATTCTGTTACCATCCGTCATGTTCATTTCCGACAAATAGTAGAAACGGTCTGTAGCAGAGCCGATATTATCATTACCCACAAGACCATATGAATAACGCAGTTTCAATTTAGTAATTACTTTCTCCAAGGGTTCAAAGAATTTTTCTTTGGAAACAACCCAGGCGAGACCAAATGAGGGGAAGAAACCCCAACGGTGACTTTTTGAAAAACGTTCAGAACCATTATAGCCGAAGTTGAACTCTGTGAAGTACTTGCTATCCCATCCATAGGTAAAACGACCTGCAATACCTGCGTTACGGGAAGGAAGCGATAGCTGAAGTGAACCGGCATTTGCTTCCAGATTCTCACGAACGGTAAATACAAGCAACCCGCTTAAACTGTTGCGACCGAAATCGCGCGCCCAGTTCAAACGGTTTTCCGAATATAACGTACTGATCACATTCTTTTGACCTTCGCTATAAGTCAGGTAATCGGTGCCATTTTCATTTAGACGGGTAATATGATATTCCCCGGTATAAGAATCATAATTATCCATTGCATACCAGTAAGGCTGAAAGCTTCGATATATGGAAAAGTCAGCATAACGGGTCAGGTTAAGGAGTGTCATAAAGTTCAGTCCTTTGGTGATGAAGTCAAGCTTTTGATTTAATTCCACCGCAGCAATCATCTGAGAACGGTCATAATCTCTGTAACCACGGACCATTTGTGCATAAGGGTTGATATAACTGCCATCATCATAGTTGCCGAACATGATGTGTTTATACCCTTTGTGTTCAGCATCTGCAGGATAGTAGGCAGGGAACAAAACCGGATCTGAATGCATTACCTGGTTGTAAACAGCGCTACCTCCGTTGAGTGGGCCGGTATAGTCATCAAAGTTACCGGTCAACCGGACAGATAATTTGGTGGTTGAGCTGGTGTTGATATCCACGTTGGCACGCAGTGTATAGTTTTTGGAATCGATGTTGTTGTTAAATGTGTTGCGATCATCCACATTCAGGATACCCGCATCTTGAGTGAACGCACCAGACACATAGTACGTGGAAACCTTGCCGCCACCCCTGATAGACACATTGGCGCGTTTGCTGTTCGAATAATCTTTGAACAACATTTTATACCAGTCGTTACTGGGGTAAATCAGACGGTTCGCATTGGGCTTGCCAGTCTGTTCAATTTTATCGTTACTGTACATTAAATCACCCAATGGGTCCCGGGTAGCAATAGCTTCATTGTATGACTTCATATAGGTGACCGGATCAGCCAATTCGATAGTCTTTGTTGGAAAAGAGATTGAAGTTTCCAGGCGGGCAAAAACCTTTGCAGAACCTTCCTGACCACGCTTGGTGGTAACCAGGATTACACCGTTTGCGCCACGGGCACCATAAAGTGCGGTTGCTGTAGCATCTTTCATGATAGAAAAACTTTCAATGTCATCTGGCTGCAGCCGTGCAAGGTCCGTGTTCGTCAACTCAATATTGTCAATCAGGATAAGTGGTTTGGTGTTGGCTCCGAAAGTGGTAATACCACGAACGAAGAAGTCTGCATTATCCTGACCAGGCTCACCGGAACGCTGATAGGCAATGATACCGGCTACGTTACCGGCTAATGCTGTGGTCAGGTTACTGGATGGAACTTTTAATTCGGAAGGACGGACAGTGGTTATTGCACCAATCACACTCTCCTTTCTTTGTTTACCGAAAGCAACAACTGTAACTTCATCCAATTTACTGCTTGTAGGTGACATTTGAACTTCAATATAGGTTTGGTTCCCAACTGTAATGGTCTGCGTTTCCATACCTATAAATGAGAACACCAGCTTGTCAGATGGTGTAATCCTGATTTCAAAAGAACCATCCACATCGGTCGTCACACCTCTAGGTGATTTTTCGACTGCTATACTTACGCCCGGTAAGGGCGACCCCGTTTCTTTTTCCAGTACTCGTCCCTTGACTGTATTTTGCTGTGCAAGCAAATGCAATGGAACGATCAAGGAGAAAAAGAGCATAAACAAAGCTAGACTACATTTTTTACCCATTTCATTTAAAATTTTGTTGGTTATTTTTAGTATTAAAGAGACTAATTTCCTCCTGAAACCCATGATTTAACATGATCCGGCAGCAAACATGAAAGTAAATTGCAAGTTCACAGGAATTCATTCGTCTTTAAACTCTTTTCATAGGTGTTGTCTATTTATGGGCAAAACTATATGAAAATTTATTAAGTACAAACGTTTGTCCTAAAAAAAATAATATTTTTTACTGCCTGGTTGTTTTGATTTCAAATAAAGATTAACATACAGGTAATCAGTCGATAAAAATCCTGTTTCTATGTTGAAATGCTTTAATTCACCTCCCCTGGCATTATTTTTTTTGACATTATAAGTTTAGAACGAGGGGAGAAAAATTTGGCATTTCCTCAGACTTTGTGTCCATTGTTTCCAAAACTGAGGAAATGATTTTTTTGAAATAGACTGTAATACAGGATTATATCGAGTCAGACTTAATTATACAGGCAGAGTCAATCCAATAAGATGATCTTGAATTCAATCTTAAGAGTTTATGCGAACGTTTGAGCTTTTTTGTTTTTCCCTTTGAAATTTGGTAAAAGGTGTATACTTTTGAATTAAGCTTGAGCATTCCCGTATAAAAACAACAGATTTAACTCAATTCAGGATATCTTCATTCGGGGATAAGTCTTTAAGAGAGAAAGGGTTTTCAGGTTAAGATTGATTTGCAATGGTATCATACCTTTAATGTGGAATAATATAGTTGAATAAAGAGATATAATAAGTTGAGATGAACATACAAAAAGTAAGTATCACAGATATAGCAAGGAAGACAGGTCTTTCAACGACGACTGTTTCAAGGGTTATTACCGGTAAAGGCAAACAATATCGCATCAGTAAAATATCCCAGCAGAAAATTCTGGATGCCGCAAAGGAGATGCACTATGTTCCGAATCTCTATGCAGCAAATCTCCGTACTGGCAAAAGCAATACCATTGCACTTATTGTTCCCTCTTTAAGCAATCCTTTTTTTGCCGCCATTGCCAGCGGAGTTAATGCGGAAGTCCGGAAATATGGATATATAACGATCATCAGTGACAGTGATGAGAACCCGGAAAATGAGATGAGGGAACTGGAACAACTCAATGCCAGGAACATTGAGGGGTTGATTATTGCCCCCTGCGGAGATAAGTGGAGACATATAAAAGAAGTGTATGACCAACAATTGCCTGTCATCTGTATTGACCGGTATTTTGAAGATTTGGACATACCTTATGTCTCTACGGACAATTATGACGGAGCATTTCATGCAACAAGATATCTCATTCAAAATGGACATACCTCGATTGCCTGCATCCAGGGTGTCAGGGAATCGACCCCTAATCGGTTGCGTATAAAAGGATTTATAGAGGCACTTGAAGGATCGGGAGTGAATAACTATTGTATTGTGGGGGATAATTTTACCATTCAGAACGGATACCTGGAAACGAAGCTCCTTATGCAGCAAAAAGCTAGGCCCACAGCCATCCTGACCCTGAGTAACACCATTGCCATGGGATGCATGAAGGCTTTAAAAGAGGAAAAAGTACGAATACCCGAAGACCTTTCCCTCATCACGTTTGATGAGCATCCCTATCTCGATTATCTCTCAACCCCGCTGTCATGTGTCTCTCAGCCGGTGAATGATATCATTCAGCTAGCGGTTAAGTTTCTTTTTTCAAGACTGGAGGGCAAAGATACAAATGTTACCAAAGTGCTTTTAAAACCAAAAATCATCATTAAAGATTCGGTTAAAGCCATCTTGTAAACATACCGGAGTACACTTAATGCATGAACTGAATTTACATGGCCAACTTGGCCGTTAAAAGGAAATCATTGATTCCATGTCAGCCCGGCAAATAAAACTTATGAAAAATATTCAAAAAACAGTACTTTTGTATTCCTGTTAAGGACTTATGCAAAGAAAATTATTTTCTTCATTTTCGGGACGTGTCTGACCGATAGGCAGTTGTTTACTGTCTATCCTTCTTTTCCCCGGATATTCTTCCGG
>CAYWTT010000295.1:0-5384 GCA_964461245.1 uncultured Prolixibacteraceae bacterium
TCTCGTTCTTCCCGCCGGGTGAGCAGGGGGGCAGATCTGAGGGTGAAGGTCTCCTTAACGTTGAAGGAAATTGCTTCCGGAGTGGAGAAGAAAATCAAGGTGAAAAAATATGTGGCTTGTTCCCATTGCCACGGAACGGGTGCACAGGACGGATCGGCTTATACATCCTGCAATACATGCCACGGAACCGGGCATGTGACCCGCATTGCCAACACTCTTCTCGGACAAATGCAGACTACCACCACCTGTCCATCCTGTCAGGGTGAAGGCCAAACCATCACCAGTAAATGTATCCATTGCGGCGGGGAAGGTGTAGTCCGTGAAGAAGAGGTGATCTCCCTCCGCATTCCGGCCGGGGTGGGAGAGGGAATGCAGCTGAATGTGTCGGGAAAGGGAAATACCGGACGTCGCGGAGGAGTGAACGGCGATTTGCTGGTTATCATCCATGAAGAAGAACACCCTGAACTGATTAGGGACAACAATAATCTGATTTATAACCTTTTTCTTTCATTTCCGCAGATAGCACTGGGTACTACTGCAGAGATCCCTACCATTGAAGGCAGAGTGAAAGTTAAGATCGATGCCGGCACTCAGCCTGAAAAGGTTTTGAGACTACGGGGTAAGGGTCTGCCTGATGTGAACGGATACGGACGGGGTGACCTTCTGGTCAAGGTTCATGTATGGATACCCCAAAAAATGACCTCAGACGAACGGAAAATGCTTGAGAAACTTCAGGAATTGCCCAATTTCAAAGGGGTACCCGAAGAGGCTGAAAAGAGTTTCTTCGAGAAGATGAGAGATATTTTTGACTGACGAAGGGCCGGGTAACCGGCTCTTTTCATTTCATCCTGATTATTTCGCTTCCAGCCAGGAGAAAAGCCCCCGTACCATATACCTCCCAACTTTCAGCCGAGAAATTCTTCTTGGGATCGGCACCGATAGGTTGTACCCAACCCACTCTTCCGTCAGGCTGGATCAGTGAATTCAATCCTGTCCATGCTTTTCTCACAACCGGCAGATAAGTCTCCCTGTCCAGAAGTCCGTTGTTTATTCCCCATGCCAGAGCATAACAGAAAAAACCAGAACCACTGGCTTCCCCTCCGGGGTAGGCCGCAGGATCAAGCAGGCTGGCACGCCATAATCCGTCTTCCTGTTGCAGGGATGATATCCGGGCAGCCATCTCCCTGAAATTCTTTTCGTAAAATCCCCTGGTGGGATATTCGGAAGGCAATTCCGAGAGGATCCTGACCAATCCGCCCATTACCCATCCATTTCCGCGTGACCAGAAAATCTTCTTCCCGTTCGATTCCTGCCTGACTTTGATCCCCGGTTCATCCCATTTATAATTCACATCTCGGGCGTAAAGATGCTCTGTTTTATCATAAAGGAGATCATAAGTCTCCCTGAAAAGTCTGTCTGTAAGTTGAAGGTACCTTTCGTCATTCAGCGTCATTCCCAGTTTTACAAATGCCGGAGGTGCCATGAAAAGAGCATCGCACCACCACCAGATGATCCTTTCTACCTGGGAACCCGAATAGGGGGTTGCCATGAATTTATCGAGTGTCTGGATAAAAGGATCGATCATCTTTTTATCATGTTCCTGCCGGTAGAGATCGATATAGGTCTGACAGATGGCGTGATCATCGGCATGAAAAAGACGGGGACCGGGTTTCCACTGGTTCTCTTCACCCATTTTCAACAGGGCAGAATAGATCTTTTTCGATCCGGTAGTTTCCCAGGCACTGAAAAGTCCTGCGTAGAAAGCTCCGTTGGTCCAGTCATCCAATTTGTGTTTGGGATTTTTGAGTTGCCAATAGGCGGCTTCCTTCATGGTTGACCTGATATGGGCAGGTTTGAAAATTTTAGGGTTCTTTTGTCCGTTTACGGAGAAGCAGGCTATCAACAATGCCAGAATTATGGTCAATGATCTCATTGGTTTTTTTTGCCAAATATAATGATTGGGCGATAACGGGCAAAATAGAGCAGGCCAGTTTCTTATTTTTTATAGAGGACGGGCAACCATGATGCCGGAGGACATTTTGCTTCTTGAAAGGTAATCAAAAAGAGGTTCATCCGAAATCACCACCTTCCTCTCTGTTGAACTGGCATGGATAAATCTGATCCGGCCATCTATCCGCAAGGCAACCACCACGTGCGAAATATCCAGGCCTTCTATGTCGGTGGTGATGCCGAGGATGTCCCCGTCGTTCAGTTTATCCTCAAATTCCGGGAGATTGTTTTTCGGGATAAACCAGGTCATCCGTCCGCTAATCTCAGCTTCCAGTCCGGCCATGGTGCTCATAAAATCCGGGTTGTTTGTCAGTGCCGGATAGTTTTTTTTGTGAGTGGTCATAAAATTCACCAGGTTGGGAATCAGGGTGTGGGCAATTTCCTGTGACATGTCTTTCACCGTTTTCTTCCGGTTGTTGTCGTAAATCCAGTCACTGAAATAATGTAACCTGGAAGGGTATCCGTTTCTGATCCCATCGCGGTAACGGATGAATTGCAATTGCCGGGCAAAATCGTCAAATTCCGGCTTTTTCATCCGGAGCGTCCGTGCAAGTGCCAGACAGTTTTCAGCAAAGGTAGTGCAATCGAGTTCCCGCAGGTTGATGACCAGTTTTTCAGAATCGCTTACTTCGAGGGTTTGCCCCACATAAGGCGTTCCCAGGAGGAACTTTCCTGCTTTTACCACGAGTTCCCCGGTAGAGAGACCCCTTAAACCGGCTGTCTGGCTAAAGAACTGTTCTGCAATTTCCCGGTCTTGGGGATCCATGATGCAATCCTTTTCCGTGAATGCGGGCTGACTTTTCCCGCAAGAGGTACAAATCCAGAGGACTGACAATGCGAAAAACAACCGTTTAATTATCATAAGGCAGTATTTAAAGTCGCAGTTCTTCAAAAATCCGGATATAAAGCTGTATGGCGTCTGATATTTCGTCGGTAAGGATATATTCATTGGCGGTATGGGAACGTGCCGAATCGCCGGGGCCCATTTTGGCAGAAGGGCAGGGTATAAGGGCTTGGTCGGAAGTTGTGGGGGAACCGTAGAAGGGGATGCCCAGCTGGCTGGCGAGACGGGCAAAAGGGTGATTAAGAGGTATCCCTGATGAGTTAATCCGGAAAGAGCGTGGTTTTACTTCCGAACCGATCAACCCGGCAATGATCTCATAAGCCTCCTCGTTACGGTAAAACTCGTTGGTTCTTACGTCGACCACAAAACGGCATACGTCGGGAATCACATTGTGCTGGGTGCCTGCTTCAATCTGGGTAACGGTGATTTTAACCGTTCCCAGGATATCGGATACTTTTTCAAACCGGAAATTCCGCAACCGGTTAATATCATCCAGTGCCTTGTACAGTGCATTTTCCCCCTCTCCCCGTGCTGCATGTCCGGCTTTGCCCCGCGTCGTGCAATCGAGGACCAGCAGTCCTTTTTCTGCTACGGCCAGCTGCATACCGGTCGGTTCACCCACAAGGGCAAAGTCGGGCGGGGGTAATTCCTCCAGGATGGAGATAATTCCGTTTTCTCCCGATATCTCTTCTTCGGCCGTTGCCGAATAGATCAGGTTAAAAGGCAAGTTTTCCCGGTTGTAAAAGTGGATGAACAACCCCAGGAGCGACACCAGGGAAGCTCCTGCATCATTGCTTCCCAGACCTGTGATCCGGTTACCCTCTTGCAATGCGGCAAACGGGTCCACACTCCATCCGGGAGCCGGTTTGACAGTGTCAATATGGGAATTAAGCCATATTACCGGTTTGGATTGGTCAAAAAAGCGGGGAAAAGCCCAGGTATTGTTTCCCTTAGTCCGGAAATCGATCCCGTTATCGGCCAGGAATCTCCTCATGACCTGCGCAGCCTCATGCTCCTGACGGCTGAGCGATGGGGTCCGGATCAGGGTTTTCAGCAAGGTAATATATTTCTGCATCGAAAAAGGCAAATTACAAATGTAACAACTTACCCGATATCTTCTTCTTCCGATTCTGATGAAAGCGCATGGTGCCGGTAAGCCCTCCACGATGCAATCCCCAGTACAAGGATGACGGCTGCCGCGACGTATACTCCGGTCGGTATGGGAACAGGTTCACCCTGGGCATAAGAGTGAAGTCCCGAAAGATAATAATTTACTCCGAAGAAGGTCATTAACACGGAACAGAAACCGGTAACCGCTGCCAGGCTCACCGCGAACGGCCCCCTGAATCCCTGGATCCTGTGCATGTGCGTGAAAAATGCATAGACCAGGATGGTCACCATAGCCCAGGTCTCTTTCGGATCCCATCCCCAGTATCGACCCCATGACTCGTTTGCCCACACACCGCCCAGGAATGATCCGGTGGTCAGCATGAAGAGTCCAGCAATGAAGGCAATTTCAATGATCACCACCAGTTCTTTTATGGTAAAACTGATCCGGTTATTAGTTACGACCGATTGAAGTATCATTAGCACCATATTGATCAGTCCCAGCAGGGCAGCTACGGCAAAAAAGCCATAACTGGCCGTGATGACTGCCACATGAATCACCAGCCAGTACGATTTCAGCACGGGAACCAGGTTAGTCAGTTCAGGGCTCATCCAGCTCATGCCTGCCACAAAAAGGGTAACCGCTGAAAGAACGGTTGTTAAAGCCAGCGTCATGGGTGACCTTTTTGAAAAAATCAAACCTGCCAGGCAGGTGGCCCAGCTGATGTAAATCAAGGTTTCATATCCGTTGCTCCAGGGAGCATGACCTGAAATGTACCATCGGATTCCCAGGCCGGCACTATGGATGAGAAACAGGAGCGACACAAGCCGGAATCCGGTTTTTCCCGGGATTTTTATCCGGCTTCCGGTCCAGAGGAGTGTGACAAACTGGATTATTACCATGAACAGACCCAAAAAAACGTATAACCTGGCTAATTTGCTGAAAATATCGAAGTTGATATAAAAAATTTCCAGGCTGGTTTTGGCCCTGGGAGGGAAAACGGCTGCGCCATATTTTTTCTGGTTTTCTTTTATGCAGGAGAGCAGACTGTCCGCTTTTTCATAATTTCCAATTTCTATGCCTGTGCGGACCGACCGGAAGTAATCGCCGAGCATTTCAACCGCAAAAGTTGAAATGGCCGGAGGGTAAGAGGTGGCAGCCTCCTGTGCACTGATCCATTTATGGGATGCATCACCGGGAATGGGAAAAATGGTAAGGAAACCTCCGGAAATGCTCTTATAAAGGATGTTGATCCTTTCATCCACGTTGATTATCTCCTTGTCATAACGGTTCCGTTTGCCCGGCTCTTTCCCATATGCTTTTTCGACAGCCAGGCTGAGTCTGTATCGGGCGGTAGAGTCATTTCCCAGCAAGCTGTTGAAAGTGGCGTACCCTTTATATGCTCCCAGCATCTTTCGCAGC
>CAYWTT010000296.1:0-5369 GCA_964461245.1 uncultured Prolixibacteraceae bacterium
ATCATCCAAGTGGAGCGAAGGTATTCCATCAGGGCATCCGTTTCCGTCACCCATTTCTTTTCAACGGGTGTAAGCTCGCCGGTTTCACGGAAACAGGCCAGCAATCCCAATTCGATAGTCCGGTAATAGTCACCCAAAGAGCTGACAGCACGTTCATATTGCAGAATATTTGAAGCGGCCAGGACCTTCAAGGTACGGACAACCGATTCAAGGTCACCGGCTCCGTTAATTTTCCGACGTAAGCTCTCCAGGGTATCACTCATGGCCTTTCCTTGAATGGTTCAAGCGCTTTAACGGCAAGCTCTAAAATGAAGCGGCGGTTTTCTTCGCTGAAAGGGGTGGTAGAAACAAACTGATGCCGGCTCTCTTCCGGAAGAGCGCCGGTAATTTTCCGCAGGGTCAGTTCGGCTTCTTTCATTTGTGACAGGGGAACCCCATCAAAACAGCCATTGGTCAGAGCCAGAAGTACCACGATTTGTTCCGGCAGGGGAATGGGCGCTGATGCAGGTTGTTTAAGACAGGCCCTGATCCTTCGTCCGTGTTCGATGATCTTCCGGGTGTGTTCATCGAGCCGGGTACCGAATTTTGCAAAAGTTTCCAGCTCTTCAAATTGGGAATAAGCCAGCTTCAATGCAGCGGTTACGGAGCGGTAGGCAGGCCGCTGGGCTTTGCCTCCCACACGGGAAACCGATTTCCCTACGTCTACTGCCGGGAGAACACCCAATTCAAACAAGTTGGGTGACAGGTATATTTGTCCGTCCGTAATGGAGATCAGGTTTGTGGGAATATAGGCGGAAATATTCTGAGCTTCGGTTTCCACAATCGGAAGAGCAGTCAGTGAACCCCCGCCAAGTCCCCTGCGCAGATGGGTGGAGCGTTCCAGCAACCTGGAATGAATGTAAAAGATATCTCCGGGAAAAGCTTCACGTCCGGGGGGGCGTCGCAATAAAAGCGAAATTTCACGATAAGCCCGGGCATGATGGGTCAGGTCATCATAGACGATCAGCACATCTTTCCCCTGTTCCATGAAATATTCACCGATACTGGTTGCGGCATACGGAGCGATGAAATTGAGGCCGGGGGCATCATTCCCCTCGGTGACCACGATAACTGTATATTCCATGGCTCCTTTTTCACGAAGGTCGGCTACCACCTTAGCCACGCTGGCCGCACGCTGACCGATTGCGCAGTATATACAAATGACGTTCTGGTCGTGTTGGTTTAGAATGGTATCGATCGCTATGGCGGTCTTCCCGGTTTGCCTGTCACCCATAATGAGCTCCCGCTGGCCCCGGCCGACCGGAATAAGTGCGTCAATTACCTTTAGTCCGGTCTGAAGGGGCATTGTTACCGGTTCGCGATCCACAATGGCGGCTGCCGGGCGTTCAATGGGCAGGCGTTTGCTCCAGATGACCGGTCCCTTTTCATCTAGAGGCTGTCCAAGCGGATTAATTACCCTTCCGATAAGCCCTTCCCCCACGGGAACATCCATTACGCGACCGGTACGCTCCACTTCATCACCGGTATGCAGATGCCAGTATTCTCCAAGGAGAACCACTCCAACCTCCTCTTCATCCACATTAAAGGCAATGCCGTATAAATTGCCCGGAAATTTCACTATTTCTTCAAATCCCACCCCCGGAAGCCCTGAAACCTTAACAATCCCTGTGGAGAGCGTAGTGATGACCCCTACCTCCCGGGGATTCAACAGGGGTGTAAAATCGTCAAGCGACTGGTTTATTTCATCAAATGTACAGTTGAGTATGTTATGCAGACTTAAAGGTTCCATCTGACCAATCCCTTTCAAGATATTTTCACTGCCCTGGTTTCTTCATTTTCATTCAGAAGCCCGGCAAGGTTGTTTTCCAGTGAAACAAGATAGTCCTCGATGCTCCAGGTCACCTTGTATCCATCGGTGACCAGCTCAATACCGCTGACCGAATGAGGTGCGGTTTCAAAATCGATCCTGGTTACCAGATTAAAATTACTTTTAATCGCGCTTTGTACAGCCGATTGTTGTGCCAATGGCAAATCAAAGGTGCTGCGCACCGTAATTTTCCCGGAGGAGTGGTTTAATGCTGAACGAAGAGATTCCCTTTCGTCGGAGCTCAAGGTATTGATGCGGTCAATAAACACGCGGGCCATCTGTTCCTCAAGGTTGACCGCAGCCAGATCCTTCAGTGTTTTGCGGGCAATGGCAAAAACTCCGGACCGGGTACGGCGCATAATTTCAGAACCCAGATTCCGGTGCTCCATTCTCAACGATTCCTGCAGTTGTAAACGCAGGGATTCCGCTTCACTCCGGGTCTGTTCCATCAGTTTCTGACGTTCGGCATTCACTTCGGACAGGGCATTTTGCAGCCGTTCCTGATGTTGTTGCTCAAATTCCGCGTTTTTTTGCTGATACTTTTCAAGTTCCTGTCTGGCATCTGCCTTATTTATTTCAGCCTCATGCAATTGCCCTGCGATCAGCTTCTCCCGTTCATCAATCGCATGGAGGATCGGCTTATACAGGTAGCGTTTCAAAAGCCAGACCAGAACAAGAAAATTGACTAACTGGGCGAAAAGGGTGAACCAGTCAAACAACATAAATTATCCTCCCGTAACTTTTGTAATGACAAAATTCCAAAATGGATTGGCAAAAATGAGAATCATCGAAACGACAAAACAATAGATTGCCATCGATTCAATCATGGCAAGGCCGACAAATAAGGTCCGGGTGACGGTCGATGCTACGTCGGGTTGCTGCGCTATGGATGTCAGGGCAGCCACTATTGCCCTGGCTTCTGCAATGGCCGGTCCGATACTTCCTATAGTGATGGTTAATCCGGCAATGATGACGGATACGGATCCGATGATTGAAATATTGTCCATATGGTTTATCCTCCTATAATTTTATGTGGTTATTCATTCCTTTTACTAAATCCCTTTTCCGATTCCTGTGCGGCAGCCGCAATAAAAGTGGCTGCAAGAATGGTAAAAATATATGCCTGAACTGTCCCGGTAAGCAAGCCAAAAGCCGTCATGACGATCGGAAAAATAAAAGGCGTTATCGTTAACAAAATCCCCACGATGATGACTCCGCTCATCATGTTCCCGAACAAACGGACTGCCAGGGCCACGGTTCGTGAAAACTCACTGATGAGATGAAACGGAAGCATGATGAACAGGGGCTTTACATATGATTTCAGGTAGTTTAAAAGGCCATGCTCCATGATATTAAAAACCGGTACTGCAAAAAACACCGATATGGCCAGGGCTGCCGTGGTGGAAAGTGAACTGGTGGGAGGTTCGTATATGGGAAGAATAGTGAGAAGGTTTGAGGTGAACAGGTATAAAAACAGGGTTCCAATAAATCCGATATAGGTCTCTGCTTTGTATAATCCCACCTCTTCAATCTGCTTTTTTATTATGATGACGATCATCTCAAGAATGCTCTGCCATCGTGAAATTTTGGTTGCTACCACCAATTTACGGGTGATGCAAACCGAGCCAATCACCAGAATCAACATGACAACCCAGGTGGTAACTATGGTCATGTTAAGTTTTACAAATCCATATTCGAAAAATATCACATCGTCAGAACTTATCCTCATGCCAATCCTCCTTTCTGTTGGTTTTGTTTTATTTCCGGAATCCGGGACATCCTTTGAACGATGATGCGGGCAATGATAAAGCCGGCCAGACAGATCACCATACGTTCCCACCGGTTTTGGGCGATGAAATAAAAAGCGGTAACGGTAACCCCCAACCTGACAAACAGACTTCCCAAAAACCAAAAAACCGGCGATTTTGAGATCACTGCTTTTTTGGTGGTCCACCAGAGGCCACCAAAAAAGAATGCTCCCACGAGTATTCCCGCAAGCAAGGGTAATATAAGCAAGCTAATCTCTTTCATCATGATTCTTCTCCTCTTTATGAATTTCCTTGTTTTCCCGGGATACCCAGTGCCAGGCTGTGATACAACCTGTTATCAGGCCGATCAACAGGAAGGTGAGGGTCCAAGACTGTGTCCCGTGAAAATGTTTGTCCAGCCAAAAACCGAGCAAAGCTCCCGCCAAAGTAGGAATAACCACGGACCACCCGACTAGGCCGAACATACCCATGCCATACAGCATCCCCCGTTTGGATCTGTGTTTTTCCCTCAGCCTCAGCTTTTCCTTATCTTCGATCAATTGGCTGAATTTCTTCTGACTTTGTGAACCTTGCGTTTCCATAGTCTCATTTTTGTCTGAATTCTTCAAATCGCCGGATAAAACCTAATTCGAGCTTTGCCATTACAGATCTGACTCTCTTTTCATGCTCGTCTATGTTTAAAAATTGCTGTTCCACGACATTGTGCAGGTTACCGGGTTCGGCACCCCCCATCGCATCCCTTACCGAAACCAGCACATCAGGGCCGGCTTTAACCAGAATACCTTCGTCAACGGCAATAAAAACCTCTTCTCCGGTTTCGGTTTCATACATGAAAATTCCCGGGGCCAAAGCTGCCGCACAATCAAGACGCTGGGGCAACAGTCCGAAAGAACCCTGGAACGTCTCTGCCACAATGCGTTTGATCCCTTTCAGGTCGGCAAACACCTGGTAAGGAAGTAAAATTTTCAGATTCATGAGAAAAGGTTCCATCCTTCACTTCTTTAGTTCATTTATTCCGCCGATCATATAAAATGCACTTTCCGGGTAGTCGTTCAACTTGTCCTGAAGGATGAGTTCGCACCCATCCAGGGCATCTTCCAGACTGACCAATTTCCCCGGGATGCCGCTGAATTGTTCGGTAGTGAAAAAGGGCTGGGTCAGAAAACGTTCCAGTTTTCGTGCCCGAAACACGACCTTACGATCGTCGGAGGAGAGCTGTTCGAGTCCCAGCATGGCAATAATATCTTTAAGATCCTCATATTGTGCCAGAGTTTGCCGGATATCCTGTGCCAGACGATAGTGCCGGTCGTTGACGATTCCCGGGGTTGCCATTTTTGAACTGGACTGCAGCGGATCGATGGCAGGGTATAATCCTTCACTTGCCCGCTTACGCGAAAGGACGATGGATGCCGACAAATGTGAAAATGTGTGAACCGATGCGGGATCGGTTAAATCATCAGCCGGCACATAGACTGCCTGGATAGAGGTAATTGCACCGGTATCGGTGTTGGCGATGCGTTCTTCCAGCCTGGATAATTCGGTAGCCATGGTGGGTTGATAACCCAGCCGGGAGGGCATCTGTCCCATTAATCCCGACATTTCCATTCCTGCCTGGATAAAGCGGAATATGTTGTCAATAAACAAAAGCACATCCTGTCGGCCGACATCCCGGAAATATTCCGCCATGGTAAGGCCTGTAAGACCTACGCGCATCCTTGCGCCGGGCGGTTCAT
>CAYWTT010000297.1:0-5366 GCA_964461245.1 uncultured Prolixibacteraceae bacterium
GATTTGGCCTGCCGGGCTTTGGGCGACATGCGTACCCATTCCAACTCCCTCTCCAGGGTTTTACGTCTTTTCGACATGCCTTTTTCCTCCAATTCCAGCCGTTTTGATTTCTGTTCAAGCCAGGAGGTGTAATTGCCTTTCCAGGGAATTCCCTGCCCACGATCCAGTTCCAGGATCCATCCTGCCACATTGTCCAGAAAATAGCGGTCGTGGGTGATGCAGATCACGGTGCCCTTGTATTGCTGGAGGTGTTGCTCCAGCCAGAGGATACTCTCGGCATCGAGATGGTTGGTGGGCTCATCCAGCAGGAGGACGTCGGGCTCCTGCAAAAGAAGCCGGCATAGCGCCACACGCCGCCTTTCCCCTTCTGAGAGTTCACTGACCAGTTGATCATCAGGCGGACATTGAAGGGCGTCCATCGCCCGTTCCAGCTTGGTGTCCAGGTTCCATGCATCGTGCTGGTCTATTTTTTCCTGCAGCCTTTCCTGCTCTGCCATCAGTTTGTCCATCTTTTCGGGATCTCCATAAACCTCAGGTAATCCGAACTGCAGGTTGATGTCTTCGTACGCTTTCAAAATATCCACCACTTCCTGAACCCCTTCCTGGACAATTTCCTTAACCGTTTTATCTGGATCAAGGTGAGGCTCCTGTTCCAGCAACCCAACCGTGTAACCCGGTGCAAAAACCAGCTCTCCCTGAAATACAGTGTCCTGTCCTGCAATAATCCGTAACAGGGTGGACTTGCCGCTTCCGTTTAATCCGATGATGCCAATTTTGGCCCCCAGGAAAAAGGAGAGGGAGATATCTTTGATTACCGTTTTATTGGGAGGGTAAGTCTTGCTTACCTTATACATGGAGAAAATAATCTGTTTTTCGTCGGCCATAACGTGCGTTTTTTTGTGTTTCAAAAATAGCAATTCTCAGATTTGCTACGGATTAATGGTGAATTTTAAAGATTTGAATTTTCATCCGCCGCATCTTATGCATACAGTGTATGGCATTAGCTGTTTTTTGGCTTTCTGAACCTTCGCTGTTACTTTTGAAGCAACAGATCGCTATAGGATACGGAAATCAAATCTTTCTTCGGAATCTCAAAAATTTCGAGGTATTGACGGCATTGTTGGTTTAACCTCTTCATTCCGATGGTTCCATTTTCGTCAATGGCCTCAATTTCCACAAATGTACCTAATCCTATTACGTTGTCAATGTGAAACTTAACATTTTCAATAAAGTAAATTTCTCTTTGCTTGTCCACAACAGCCAAAATTCCAAGCGCTTTGGTGAGAATCTCTTTCAGGGATGTACCCGGAAGGGATTTGAAAAGAGTCACATCGGCCTGTTTGGGACCTTCCCTGTTTTCCCTGAAGTAATGGATAAGATTGTTTTCGATGTTTCCTTCGCGCAGTTTCAACCTTCCGCATGGCACATTGAAATAAGTATCCACCTGGTGATCCACTCCTCTGAAATCGGCGTGCATAGAATACAGTATGGTCCTGATTTTTTCCTGGTTGCCGGAGCGGGCTTTTATTTCGATATTCTGAGGCATATGGTTTATTTAAGTTTCATTCAGTCTATTCCAAAGGGATGTGGAGCTGACGACGCCATGAAAAGATCAGGTATGGCCGGTTTTGTCAAATTGGTTTCCATGAAACAATGCCAAGCGATTTCCTGCCTGATCTTTTACAACCCGGAAACCGGTATCTTTCCAAGAATTCTGACCCATTCCGGAACCCGGCCACAAAGACTGGGTCACAATATTAAAATTGGGCAAGTCAAAGGCAGAACCTCCCTTTAGAACTTTCCATTGTCCGGAAACTGGCCCTTTGCGATCTTTATATTTCCCGACAGTATACAATTCATTGAAAGGAGCATACCAGTCAGAACACCATTCTCTGACATTTCCCGTCATATCAAATATCCCCAGTGCCAACTTCCTTCAAAGTTCCGGCATTGTTAAGAGTCCAGGCAATTTTTTCAGCATCATTGTTTCCGGAATACAAATAATTGTGGGTGTTGTTACCCCCTTTTGCCGCAAACTCCCATTCTGCCATTGTGGGCAACCGTCCACCGACATAGTTGCAAAATGTCAGAGCACCCGCCCATGAAACCGTATTAGCCAGGCAATCTTCTTTGCCTGAGAGCACTTCAAATCTGCCTTTGTTAAAATTAAACAAGATCGATTTCCAGGAAGAAAAAATATCATATTGATAATTTGCCGATATCGGGCTACAACCTGTCTGGTTCATAAATCGGGCAAACTGACGGTTCGTAATTTCATATTTGCCCATGAGATATTCACTTATTTCAACCTCTACCTTTGGCGTCGGGTAAGGCATGCATGCCACCTTACCCCGATAGAAAGTTCCCCCTTCCATCTTCACCAGTTCGATGCCTGCTGATAAATCAGTTAACGAAATTGTCGTGAATGAACGAAAAGGGGTGGCATCAAGCAGAAAATCTCCGGCATTATGGACAATTTTCCAGAAGTACTTTGTGGCAGGCTCCAGATTGCTTAGAATATAATAGGCTTTGCTGGTCTTAACAATGTCCATGGTCGTTGGAGGTTGGTGAGGATAGGGATAATCAGACAGATCAGTAATTTTCTGAAAGACAGACTCGTTATTGGTGTCTTTTGTCAGGACCAGATAGTCAGTAAATCCCGGTCCTGAAGTATAATCGTCGCCAACTGTAATATGACTTGCAATCACTGCATTTACCGAACTATTGATTTTTCCGATGACAATGCAGTAAAAATAATATTTTGTTCCATTTGATTTAGTGAAGGATTAAATTTTATAAATTAAATGCCCGCTTTCAATCCAACCTTCTCAGAAATCATCTTTTCGTACTTTTCAGAATGTGTTGTTAACCGAAACTCCAATTATTATAGGTTTACAGTATAACATATAATGTAAATAACACATAAAGAAATAAAACAGAAGGATATCATTTGTAATCCGTAATTTGTGTCATTCAAATTGTGTGTGGCCGGAAGTCATAGTTTATTATAGCTTGGCTTTGCTGATGGTTGGGGGGCCTGAGGCGAGATTACCACCGAGCCCTGACCTGCTACCAACGGCTACTCCCAAAGAATGAGGAAAAAGGGTATAAACAAGAATACTGTTTATACCGAACAAACCGGAATAAACAGGCCGAATGCTTACAAAAGAATACCCGTTCATCCTGCCAACAGAATTACTGAACAAATCCTTGTTATTTCGACAAGATCCTGATTCTGTTTATAGCTGCATCCCGAAAGCGTTTATCCTGACCTGAATCTGCAATTTTCTTCAGAAAAGGCAGATCGGTCAGATGATCAATGATGGCAAGCTGCTCGGTGGTTCTGGTTTCGGTATTGAAGAGGCTGATGAGGGTCTTTTGATCGGTAATCGCATGAATGGCTGCATTCCGGACAGCCGGGTCGGAGTCGTTCTTTTCCAACTTCACTAGCATAGCTTCATCCTTTAGCAACCTCATTGCGGCCAGACGCAGATCTGAAATGACCGAATTTGCAACTACGTCTTTCAGGTCATCCTGTGAATAGGGTTGCAGCATAGCATCGCAAATCGTATCCATTTCTACCCTGCCGATATATTCTTTAGAGGATTGATTAACTTTGAAGAATTCTAATTCTGCTCCGCGCTGTCCTTTGAAAACCTTCTTGAAAATAGTATTATCGCCATTCTGGATCATCACCGAATAATCAGAAGATGAAACTTTATGCGAAGCCTCATAATTTGCGGAAGTAATATCATGGAGCGTATAGGTAATTCCGAGCGACGGATAGTGCGCCCGAATAGATTTGTCGGCATGAAGCATCAACAGGTGAAATTTGCTATCAAGTGAAAGATCATTATAGAGGGAAGCCACCATGGTCTGGTTCCCGATTTTGCGTATAGCTCCCTCCCTTATCATGTCGCTGTATTGAGTACCTTTGATAATCTTATACAATATCGAATCGTTGGTGATATTTTTGATGATGTTTTGCTGCAGCTCAAAGTCACCATCATTTTTAATTACCTCATAAAGCGTGGATTGGTCATGCAGATGGGTTACTGCAGCTCGTTTAATTTCCTTCGATCCGGCATTCCTGACTACTTCCTTTAAAAGCTCCTGGTCGGAGATTTTTTCAAGGGCAGCACATTTTACCTTTGTCGAAGGATCATGCAGGGCAACCATAGAAAGAATCTTTGAATCACTGAGCCTGCCAGTTGCTGCAGCACGCACAGCCTCTGATTCATCGCGTGTGGCTAGGACGGAAAGCACAGATTGGTCACCTATACCCTGAATCGCCAGGCAGCGTTCCCCGTAATCAATCTTGTTGTCGGCAGCTATGGAAGACAGAAAAATCGTATCGGTGATAGCCTTTAAGACAGTATACTTATATTCGGAAGCAACCAAGCCGTAAAGTTGTTTCAACAAAGCTTCGTTGTTGATTTTTGAAATGGCTATCTTGCGTACCTCATTGTCAGGGTCTAATTGTGCAATTTGTATCAGTGTTTGAATGTCGGTCACTTTTTTGACTGCATCTTCACGAACGGAATGGTCACGGTCGTTTAGTGCAATTGAGTTGAGGACTGCAGGGTCTGAGATTTTTGCCACTGCAACCTGCCTCACCACTTTTTCCTTATCAAAGACGGCGATTTGGGTGAGAATTTCCTGATCACTTATGCATAAAACTGCCAGTTCGCGCCATAGAAAGTCGGCATCTTTTAGTGCAATCTTAGTCAGTTTAGTACAGGCTTTCTTATCTCCAAGAGAGCAGTCCTGACACAGCTTGTCAATAGCCTGCCTGTCGACCCGCTGAGCTAACGCTATCTGCATACTCAACAGGAAGATGATTACCACTATATTTAAATGTCTCACTTTCATAGTCCGATGGTTAAGTTATGCAAATATTTTAATTTTAAATCACTATTTTTCACTAAAAATTAAAGCTGCATATTCCGTAAATCTACCCCTTTGCGTTGGATACTTAAGCATGATTTGCCGATAATATTCACGTAAAAAGAAGGACAGAGAACTCAGCTGCTTATTTTCTCATTGATCAAAGATTATATCGAAGAAAAAAACAATTGTAAGAAGAAGAAACAGTTGGTTCAATTTTAGAACATGCTGCCGAAGATGGGAGCGGGAAATGGTGGTTCCGCCAGATGGCGGACGACCCTCATCTTGCCTGATAGTTACGGGGCAAGCTGGCGGACTAATACTGTGCCCAGTCCGACTACCGGCAGATACTTCCCGCCATAACTTTTCGTTCAGAACCAATATAAAAAAATCAGTTAATTACATTTATTATGTAACTAACTGATTCTGGAGCGGGAAACGGGGGTCGAACCCGCGACCCTCAGCTTGGGAAGCTGATG
>CAYWTT010000298.1:0-5365 GCA_964461245.1 uncultured Prolixibacteraceae bacterium
CGATGCCCCAATCAGACTGAATAATATAAACTATGCATTCGGGAGTTTTGACCTGTTGCCCGAATCGATCGTGGCACTCGATTCACTGGCAGAGCTTCTCGTACTCAATCCGGCCATTACCATTGAACTGATGGCTCATACCGATCATATAGGAAGTGATCAGTTTAACTTCGAACTTTCTCAAAAAAGAGCACAAAGCGTGGTGAATTACCTGATAGAGAAAGGTATCAGTCCGGGTCGGCTTACTGCAAAAGGTTACGGCGAGACCTGGCCTAAAACGGTCACCCGCGAAATAGCTGCTAAATATGACTTTCTGAAAAAAGGAGATGAACTGACCGAAGCTTTTATCAACAAACTCTCTTCCGAGGAACAAAAAGAGATTGCCAAAGCCATAAACCGGCGGACTGAATTCAGGGTGACGTCCACCGATTATATCGAGAAGTTTGCCCCGGAACCGCAAAAGTAAAGACATTGCTCAGAAAACAGGCCCGGGCAAAGAGGGGACGGAAGGGACTGACAGAGATTCCTGTGCCACGATGAGCACATCTTATAAGAATACAGGCGGGGAATGAAGTATCATAAACTTCTGATCAGTTTGCTCCCGACATGACAATGGAGGCAGCGTTTCCGGTCACAATACCTGTTTTTCAACTGCAATAAAGCTTGTGATTCAAATGCTGTTTCTGCACCTATGCCCAGCCCTTTCCACCTGGAAATTATGGAATTCTCCTCGGCAGGGAGCTGATCAAGCCATTCGAGGGCTCTTTCTTTCAGCGTAGTTCTGCCGGTTTGTTCCCCGTAGACAAAAATACAGGGGATCACACAGTTGATAATCAGGTTTCCTACGGCCGACTCCCCCAGGTGTTTCACGGAATTTACGGCCTCCTGGCTGAACTTGTAATGGCAGGTCCAGTAATCCGATGCACGGACATCCAGGAAACGTTTGACCTCAGAAAGTGAGACCGCTTCCGTAACGATGGAAAATAATCCCGGGGAATGGTAAAAGAGTGCGGCAAACTGTGCAATCCGGATGGTGGGAAAATTTACCGGTCTCAGACGGAGGAACTTCCACAAATGGGCTGCCAGGGGTTTCAGATGGTACTTTTTTGACAGAAAATCATATTCCTTCCGCAATTGGAGAAAATAATCATCACCCAGCAGTTCCGAATGAAGAAGACCTGACTGGCCGAAAAACAAAGCTTCCAGTTGAGTCAGGTCGTTCCGGTGTTTCCCCGGAATAGGTGAGGGTAGCGATTTTGACAGCAGTTCGAATGGCAGCGCATTGGTTTTGAATCCAAAACCACGGGCAAGGATCTGGTAAAAGGTTTCATTCCAGTCGTGCCGGTTTTGTTGAAGCCGCTCGACAATCTCTTCTGTTTTGTCCTGGAGTCTTTCAATCATCAGCCTGTTGAATCCGATTTTCAGTACAAAATGGTCCATCTGGTGTACCTGATCCTGGCATGGAATCCATGAAGTGGATTCGTTTAGTTGCCGGTAGTTTGAGCACAGGTGTGCGGGAATTGGAAGTATCAGCGTGGGAATCTCTTCTCCGTTTGTCCTCATTATCTGTTGGTCATAACGATGCACCACATGCAGGATGATATTGTGGTAGGCTTCGTCGTTCTGGTGCTGGTGCCGGTTCCAGTCGGATGAACTTTTGTGAATTTCGATGTTGCCGGCCCAAATGGTTCCTTCAATTCTGATTCTGGCGTTGAAAAAATCAGGACCCGAGTCTGAGTTATGTGTGCCGGTTTCGAGCACTTCCACTTTCTCTCCGGAAACAAGCTTCAACTCAGTTGGTTCAAAAAGTCGCTGCTCCCATATAAATTGCAAAAATTCTTCTGTCATACTTCTGAGGGTTTCATGTTTTGGTTTTTGGGATTTGTAATGATCAGAAAGTTACGAAAAAAAAGCTAAATTTCGCTGAATTTAAACTTGATATTATGAAAAAGCGGATTGGCTGGTACCTGCTCATTTTACTGCTGGTCATTTTAACGGCGGGACTTGTTTACATTGGGATGTTGGCCCCTGTCATAACGGGTTATGCGGCAAAAAACCTTTCTTCCGGTATCTTCCTGGGAAACCGGACGCAGCAAAGCCTGGAAAATGAAGACCTCAATTTCTCCTTTATCAGGTTCAATAAAAACAAAGTCGATATGCAAAAGAAGGAAGTCACCAGCAGATTTCTGTTCTGGAAGTCTAAAGCGGTGTTTAATGAAGGGCTGGGATGTACCCTGGTCAGGGATTTCCCGGAAGAGGCCGTGTTGGAAATGGATTACCCGGTAGTACCTCTCCCGGAATCGGATGCGGATACGATTCCCTGGCCTGCGGGTGATTTGCTGAGTGACACGATCCCCCCGGGAATCAATATGACAAAGTTGCAGGCTGCTCTGGACCAGGCATTTGCTGATACCGGCGCATACAAGGGAACTTTTGCCGTGATGGTTGTATATAAAGACCACATCGTGGCTGAAAGATACAGAAAGGATTTGAGTGCTGCCAACCGTTTTCTGAGCTGGTCGATGGCCAAGAGTTTTACCAATGCATTGATTGGAATTTTGGTCAGAGAGGGTAAAGCAGATATAAATAAACCTTTTCCCAGAGATGAATGGAAGGAAGATGACCGGAGGAACATCACGCTGAACAATCTGCTGCACATGAACAGCGGCCTTGAATGGAACGAAGATTACGGAAACCTGTCAGATGTGACGGTCATGCTTCACAAAGCCGGGGATATGGGCGATTATGCCGCAGCCAAAAAGCTGGTGGCCAAACCCGATTCTCTCTGGCTTTATTCTTCCGGAACCACCAATATTGTCTGTGAATATATCCGGACACTTTTTAAGGATCAGGATGATTATTTTGCTTTCCCAGGAAAAGCACTTTTCAGCAAAACAGGCATGAGGAGCGCGGTGTGGGAACCCGATGCTTCCGGCACTTTTGTCGGATCTTCCTATATTTATGCCACCCTGCGTGATTATGCCCGGTTTGGACTTTTATACCTGCATAACGGGAATTGGCTGGGAGAACAGATCCTACCCGAAGGGTGGGTGAATTATTCAACCACACCTGCCAATGGTTCCGGCGGAAAGTATGGCGCCTTCTTCTGGCTGAACAGGGGAGGAGAGTTCCCGGGTGTACCGGCTGATATGTACTCATGCAACGGACATGATGGTCAGTTTATTTATATCATCCCCTCCAAAAACCTGGTGGTGGTGCGAACGGGTCATTCTCCTTCGGGAACATATGACTTTAAGACTTTCCTCAGATCCATCACCGAGGCAGTGGAAATCTGACCTTTTGGAAGCAATTATGAGTAAAGATTTGTAATTAAAACTTTTTTATTAATTTTGTGCCGCAAAAAATAATTTTAAGCTGTTGTTATTGAGAGCGATGCTGCAGCTTAAACATGGTATCATTTTAATTGTGGAATTTTATGTATTTATCACCTGAGAAGAAAAAAGAGATTTTTGGACAACATGGAAAGAATGAACAGGATACCGGTAGTGCCGAAGGCCAGGTAGCATTGTTCACTTTCAGGATCAACCATCTGACGGAACACCTGAAACAAAACCAGAAAGACCACAGCACACGGAGGTCTTTGATCCGGTTGGTAGGGAAAAGGCGTCACCTGCTCGATTACCTTAAGAAAAAGGACATCAGCCGCTATCGTTCGATAATTGCTGAACTGAACTTACGCAAGTAAAATATAAGAAAAGGCAACCCAAAGAGATTGCCTTTTCTTTTTTTGTTTTAAAGGAAGAAAATAATCAATCCCCTGAACAAGGATTTGGCAAGCTGGAAACGGCGTATAAATCAAAATAATTAAAGATTCAATTCAAAAAAACTATGTTAAATGTAACAACAAAGATAATCGAGCTTGCTGATGGACGTACCATCACCATTGAAACCGGTAAACTGGCAAAGCAGGCTGACGGTGCTGTCGTGGTAAGGATGAATGATACGATGGTACTTGCCACAGTGGTTTCAGCACGGGAAGCGAATGCGGATGTAGACTTTATGCCTTTGTCGGTTGATTATCGCGAAAAATTTTCTGCCGCGGGTCGTTTCCCAGGTGGATTTCTGAAAAGGGAAAGCCGTCCGTCGGATGAGGAAATTCTGACATCCCGATTGGTTGACCGCGCCCTGCGTCCGCTGTTCCCTGCCGACTATCATGCCGAAACGGTGGTGATGATCACCCTGATATCTGCTGATAACGAAACCATTCCGGATGCACTGGCTGGTCTGGCCGCTTCGGCTGCCATCGCTGTTTCGGATGTTCCTTTTATCACTCCCATTTCTGAAGTTCGTGTTGCCCGCATCAACGGAGAGTTGATCATTAATCCGACCTATTCCCAGCTGAAGGAAGCCGATATCGACATCATGGTCGGTGCTTCCTATGACAATATCATGATGGTGGAAGGGGAGATGAACGAGGTCTCTGAAGCAGAAATGCTTGAAGCCATAAAGTTTGCCCACGAGGAGATTAAAAAACACTGCAAGGTCCAGGAGGAAATAGCAATTGAAAGAGGGGTGGTAAAACGCACCTACTGCCATGAAATCAATGATGAGACGCTGAAGGCAAAAGTTAACGAAGATCTCTACAGTAAATGCTACGATCTCGTGCGGCAGCGAATTATCAACAAACAGGAGCGTACAGCTGCTTTTGAAACACTCCGTGATCAGTATATTGAAACCTATAAAGCGGAAAATGAAGGGAAGGGGGATATTGACCTGGTTGTACATGAGAAGCTGATCAAAAGGTATTATCACGATGTGGAAAAAGAAGCCATGCGCAGGATGGTCCTTGATGAGGGAATCAGACTGGATGGCCGGGGAACGCGCGACATCAGACCTATCTGGTGTGAGGTGGATTATCTGCCCGGTGCTCACGGATCGGCCGTTTTCACCCGCGGGGAAACCCAGGCCCTTGCCTCAACTACTTTGGGCACCAAAATGGACGAGAAGATAATTGATGGGGTAACCGTTCAGGGGACTGAACGTTTCCTTCTTCATTACAATTTCCCTTCATTCAGCACCGGGGAAGCCAAAGTGCCGAGAGGACTTGGCCGCCGGGAAATCGGTCACGGTAACCTGGCCCATCGCGCCATTAAACGGATGATCCCGAACGACCTGCCTTATGTTGTCCGCATTGTGTCCGATATTCTGGAATCGAATGGTTCCTCATCCATGGCTACCGTCTGTGCAGGAACCATGTCCCTGCTTGACTCTGCCGTAAAAATGATCCGTCCTGTTTCCGGGATCGCCATGGGGCTGATTACGGATAAAGGCAATACAAAATACGCAGTCCTCTCTGATATTCTGGGTGATGAAGATCATCTCGGTGATATGGACTTCAAGGTTA
>CAYWTT010000299.1:0-5347 GCA_964461245.1 uncultured Prolixibacteraceae bacterium
ATCCTCTCATGAATCTGCACGACCGCCTTTCCGCGGCAGACCAGGTCAGGGAACCTTGGCCGGGATACCTGGTCGGCGGAGGTCACAAAGCCACCGACTGGGTCGACCTGCAGGAAAGCTATTCCCGCAATGAGATCTGCATCTACTGGCAGGCCCCGTTGGTATTTGCCCCGGCATGGTTTATCGATCCTGAAATTTGAAACGCCTGGAATTTGCCCGATCCGGAAGTCAATACCCTATTTTTCACGAATAGGATGCATTGTAAGTAAAAAATACTCTTATCTTTATTGCAATTTTTCACACTAAAACCATAACCATGAAACAGATCATTCTCTCTGTATGGATGGTGCTGGGGCTTTGGCTTACTTCCGGTGCTCAGAACAAACTGATCATCGATGCCACCCAGGACGGACCACAGATCAGTAAATACATCTATGGCCATTTTGCGGAGCATCTCGGCCGGTGTATTTACGACGGGATATGGGTAGGATCCGATTCTCCGATACCCAATATCAACGGATACCGGAAGGATGTTTTCGAAGCCCTGAAGGCACTGCATATGCCTGTTTTGCGATGGCCGGGCGGCTGTTTCGCAGATACCTATCACTGGAAAGACGGCATCGGCCCCAAAGCCGGTCGTCCTAAAATCAAGAATGTCTTCTGGGGAGGGACTGTGGAAGACAACAGCTTTGGAACGCATGAATTTCTTGATCTTTGTGAAATGCTGGGTTGCGACGCATATATCTCTGCCAATGTGGGAAGCGGAACCGTGGAGGAGATGGTGGATTGGATCGAATACATGACTTCCGATGATGAGGTGCAGATGGCAAATCTCCGTCGTCAGAACGGGCGGGAAAAACCCTGGAATGTGAAATTCCTGGGGATCGGCAATGAAAGCTGGGGTTGCGGGGGGCATATGTCTCCGGAATATTACGCCAACCTGTTGAAACAATATGCCGGCTATGCCTGGGAATATGCCCATGATAAAATGACAAGGGTCGGCTGCGGATCCAATGGGGAGGACTATAACTGGACCAGGGTGCTCATGCAGAATGCCGGACGCAATATGGATGCCCTTTCAGTGCATTACTATACCATTGCCGGTCAGGGCTGGGGAAATAAGTCGGCAGCCACAGGCTTTGGAGAGGACCTCTATTTCTCGGGGCTTCGGAAAGGATTACGTATGGAGGAACTGGTGCAGCGTCACGGGAACATCATGAATGATTTCGATCCGCTGAAAAAAGTGGGACTCTTTGTCGATGAATGGGGAATTTGGACCGATGTGGAACCTGGTACCAACCCCGGATTCCTGTTCCAGCAGAATTCCATGCGGGATGCATTGATTGCTTCTGCCACCCTCGATATTTTCAACCGCCATGCCGACAGGGTGAAGATGGCCAATATAGCACAGACTGTCAATGTCCTTCAGGCTATGATTCTGACTGAAGGGAATAAAATGGTGCTCACTCCCACCTATCATGTTTTCAACATGTACAAGGTCCATGCCAATGCCACCCTGCTTCCGGCAACCCTGATTTCAGAAAAATACAGTTACGGAAATGAATCAATCCCTGCCCTCAGTCAAACCGTTTCCAAAGATGCAGCCGGAAAGATCCATCTTTCCCTGAGCAACCTTAATCCTCACAAAGAGGTCGGCATTACGGTGGAACTATACGGCAGGAGTATAAACAGGGTGAATAACGGAACAGTACTTACTGCACCTATGTTCAATTCTGTAAATACCTTTGACCGGCCTGAAACGGTTAAACCGGCATCGTTTAAAGCATACAGGATTATTTCCGGGAATCAGATGGAAGTCACCCTGCCTTCCAAGTCGGTAATCACCCTTGAAATTGAATAGAAAATCGATAAAAGAAAGAGCTCAGGTGGTCCCCTGAGCTCTTTCTTTTATCTGATGTTGTTCAATTTCGTTTTTACCTCTTCCACCCGGATCTTTTGTTTTTCGATTTCATTCGATTTTTCTCGCTGGGCCTTTTCATTTTTGTTCACCTTCCGGTTAAATTTCTTCTGAGACTTCTGGGCTTTATTCAGGTCCTTTTCCGTATCCTTGGCCTGTTTCTCCAGTTGCTCCTGATATGTCTTTCCTTTTCCCTCGGGATTGTCCAGTTCTATGACATTCTCCTGGTTCTTTAACAGCTCTTCGTTCTGGACTGCCTCAACCTTCAGCTCTCTCTCGTCTTTCTGTGCTTCCGATATCTTCCTGTTGTAGCTCTTATTCTGTTTGGTCAGCTTTGACAGGTCGTTCTCCAACTCTTTCAGGTTCTTTTGTTCCACTTTCAGTTCTTTCTCCACAGTTTTCCTGTACAGGTCAACGGCGTAATTTCTGATGAACCGGACTGCAGCGTCGGTGGTTTCGGGTGAAGATCCAGAAGATCCGAGAAACCCTCCCTCTGACTGGAGAAAGATCCTTACATAAATATTGCCCGGGAAGGAAGTCACCTGGGTAAACACATTCAGGGGCAGGTTAGTGATATCACTAATCAATACATTATTCACGATCCATTCATCCTTAACCTTTTCCATTTTGGGTTCTTTCTTGAAAAGGCCTCCCGGAATAATGGTTTTTTTCCACAAATCAATGGCATCATTGGTGGTTGCCTGGGGTATCAACACTTCAAATGCAGTCTGAATGCCCAAAGATGATGGCCTGGATTCAATCTTTACTTCGATAGGCATCTGAGCGGCAACGCTCATAAATCCTGCAATGAAAATTAAGGTCAGCAAAGTTCTCATATCTGATAATTTTTATTGGAATATTAAGATACAAAAATTATACGTCATAAACTTTTTTTGGTTGTCAGGGAATCACCTCTCTTTTATTCCAGTTCAAAAATTCTGATCGATTTGGCAGGCAGAGTGAGATGAGCCAGATCATTCCATTTTTTCCCAGTGACAATTTCAGTAGCGCCGGAACACCCGTCAAGCATTTCAGCCAGGCGGGAGGTATTCAGCTGGCTTTCCTGCGGATTTTTGTTCAGCACCACCATGACTTTCTCCTGGTCATTGGTCCTGAAAAATACATAAATCCCGTCGAAGGGGACAAAATGGATCAGTTTCCCGGTATGGATGACCACTTTGTTTTTTCTCCACAGCAACAGTTTTCTGATAAAATCCTGTGCATCCTTTTCCTGATCAGTAAGCCCATTTCCCGTGAAGCCGCTGATCACATCTCCGGCCCAGCCTCCGGGGAAATCTTTCCGGTATTCGCTGTCATGGGTTCCTGTATGTTTCATGAGTATTTCAGTGCCGTAAAACAGCTGAGGTGTTCCGCGGGTGGTCAGCATGTATCCGACACCCATTTTGAAAAGCTCCGGGTCGTAGTTGACCTGGACAAAAAACCGGGGCATGTCGTGATTATCGGGAAATACCACCAGGTTTTCGGGATGAGGGAACTGAAAGTCGTTGGCTATGCAGTCGTATATCTTATACAAGCTGCCTGTGCCCTCTTCCCTTAATGCTGAACTGACAGCATTCTGCAGTGGAAAATCCATCAGGCTGGGCAGTCCTCCCTGGTAACCGTCGGCATTTAGTTTTCCTTTCTGCCAGTAAGATATGATTGCCTGGTTCATGCTCCATTCTTCCCCCACTATGGTGAAACGGGGATACTCCTCTGCCATGCGGCGGTTCCATTCTGCCATCATCATCTTGTCGGGATAAGGGTAGGTATCCATGCGGATTCCGGCTAGGCCGACGTATTCGGTCCACCAAATGCTGTTCTGGATCAGGTAGGTGGACAAAAACGGATTTCTTTGGTTCAGGTCGGGCATGGTGGGAACGAACCACCCGTCGGAATAAAGCTTCCGGTCATACTCCGAGACATGGATGTCCTGGTTCACGGTCCTGACATGGCTGGTGATCCGATATTCCGGATATTCATTGATCCAGTCGGGCATGGGCAGATCCTTCATCCACCAGTGTTCGGAACCGCAATGGTTGAATATCATGTCCATGATCAGCTTGATCCCTTTATTCCGGGCCTCTGCCGCAAATTCCCGGTACTCTTCGTTGGTGCCGTAACGCGGATCCACTTTGTAAAAGTCGGTGGTGGCATAACCGTGGTAAGAGGTAACCGGCATGTCGTTTTCAAGCAGCGGATTGAGCCATATGGCCGTAAAACCCATACCGGTGATGTAGCTGAGATGATCCTTCAGTCCCCGGATATCACCCCCGTGTCGTCCTTTCAGATCGGAGCGGTCGGATTTTTCTTTCATCCCCGGGACCTCATCGTTTGCCGGATCGCCATTGGCGAAGCGGTCGGGCATAACCAGGTACATCACGTCGCTGCTGTTAAATCCCTCTCTTTGGGCCGATCCGGGTTCCCTTTCCCGAAGCTCGAAGGGGTATTCAGCGACCGTTTTTTTGTCTTTCTGAAAAAAAAGGGTGAAAACGCCGGGTTTGGCATGTTGAATATCCAGGTCGATAAAGAGATAGTTGGGATTTTGAACCGCCGAAACCGATTTCAGTTCAATGCCCGGGTATTGCAGGGAAACACGGGTGAAGGCGATATCAGGGGCATAAACCATCAGCTGGAGGTTTGGATTTTTCATACCTGCCCACCAGAACATCGGTTCCACCCTGGGTTGGCTTACCGGCTGGCTGATCCCGGGACGGGGAACAGCCAAAACAGGAATGGCGAAAATGGCCAGTGCCAGAAAAAGAAAAGTTCTTTTCATCTCGATTACAGTTCGTTTGACGGTTTACTTTTTTTCTGTCTCCGGATCTTTCACAAAAAAGACCCCGAGGGAAGCAAGAAGCATGGAAATCCCGGCAATTACCAGGATGTAAATTGCGCGGTCGTGGAAGAAATATTTCAAAATGGGTCCTCCCAGCAATCCGCTGATTATCTGGGGACCGGCAATGGTGAAATTGAAAATTCCCAGGTATACGCCCATTTTTCGCAGGGGAAGGGCACTGGAAAGAATGGCGAACGGCAACGATAATATAGCTGCCCAGGCTATTCCTACCCCGATCATGGAAATAATGAGGAAGTGTGGATTTTGAAACAGGAACATGGAAATGTATCCCAGCGCACCGGCAAGAAGAGAGAAGGAATAGACTGTTTTGCGGTTAAATTTTCTGGCGAGCCAGGGAATGACCATTGAAAAGAGCGCCGCAAAGAAGCTGTAGCTGCCAAAGATAATTCCGACCCAATTTCCCGCTTCGTTATACGCGGCTGAACTGGCGTCTCCTATGGGGGTTTGCCAGTAATGCTGGGCTACGGCTGGAGTAGTATACACCCACATCAGGTATAGGGCAAACCAGGCAAACAGCTGTACCACAGCCAGCTGAAGCATGGTCGGGGGCATTTCTTTAAGGGTGGTCCAGA
>CAYWTT010000300.1:0-5339 GCA_964461245.1 uncultured Prolixibacteraceae bacterium
CCTCGAACAATAGAGTCATCGATGATGACCAGGTTGTCGATGCCGGGTTTAATACCCCCATAAGTGATATCGTAGACATGAGCAACCAGGTCGCTCCTGCTGTTCTCATCAGCAATAAAAGTGCGCAGTTTGACATCCTTGATGGCGATCTTTTCGATCCGGGGTTCCACCGAGATGATCTGTTTTATCTGACTATCGGTCAATGACCCGTTCCTCTGCCTTATTTCCCTGATTTTCCAGTCGACCAGGTATTCCTTGATTCCCTGTGACATACCGTAGAATGCTGTTTCAGAGGTATTGGGAATATAGGAAAACACAGTGTTTTCAAAATCATACCGGATGTGCTCCAGGATAGTCGGTGCCAGTAATCTTCCCAGTTCCTTCCGTTCATGATAGATGTCCCTGTCACTTCCCCGGGAAAAGTAGATCCGTTCAAATGAGCAGGAGGTTCTTTTCTGTGGCACCCTTATCATTTCAGAGGATATCCTGCCGTTTTTCTTGATGATCAGGGCACTGCCGGGCTTGATCTCATTTACTTCCTGATAAGGAATGTTCATTACGGTCTGTATTACCGGCCGTTCAGAAGCCACTACGACAATTTCCTCATCCTGATAATAAAAGGCAGGCCGGATCCCCCATGGGTCCCGCATGACAAACGCGTCACCGTGGCCAATCAGTCCTGCAATAGCATACCCGCCATCCCAGTCCTTTGACGACCGTTCCAGAATGTTTCTTACATCCAGATTGTCCGCGATGAGCGGGGATATCTCCAGGTTGGAATACCCGTCGTTTTTGTATTGCCTGAAAAGGAGCTGGTTCTCCTCATCCAGAAAATGGCCTACTTTTTCCAGCACGGTCACTGTGTCGGTATATGCTTTGGGATGTTGTCCCAGATCGATCAGTTTCTGGAATAACTCATCGGTGTTGGTCAGGTTGAAATTACCGGCCAGTACCAGGTTTCTCGATTTCCAGTTGTTCTGACGCATGACCGGATGGACGAATTCAATGCTGTTCCTTCCGAAGGTACCGTAACGCAGATGCCCTAGGAAGAGTTCCCCTGTGAAGGGCAGGTTGTGGTAATACCAGTCGGGGAAAATCTTATTTTTACCAGGCTTTCCTGCTTTTTTCCAGGATTTTTTTACTTTATCGAAGATATCCTTGATGGGGTTGTCTTTGGTCGACCGGTAGCGGGTAATGTACTCCTGCCCCGGTTCCAGATTGATCTTGATATTGACCATTCCAGCACCGTCCTGACCACGGTTGTGCTGTTTTTCCATCAGCAAGTACAACTTGTCCAGACCATACTGCCAGGTTCCGTATTTCTCATAGTAGTACGATAGTGGTTTCAGCAACCTGATCAGGGCGATACCACATTCGTGTTTGATCTGTTCGCTCATCTGCGACGTTTAATAAAATTTCGGAAGTTCAATTAAATCGGGAACGACAAAAGCCTTAGGAAACTGACCTTGTATTACATTCATGGCCTTCAGGGCTTCGTTTCTTGTCCGGAAGTTGCCCACCCTCACTTTGAAGTCGGGTGAGATATAAGTGATGTATACATTATACTCGGGGTACGCTGCCAGAAATTCGTTCTTTATATTCTGGGCTTTCTGCCGGGCATTCAGCTCTGAAGAGAAAAAAATCTCCACTCTGAAGCCCTGAACAACCCCCCCCTGCTGATTTCTCCGGATATGCAGGTTAACCAGTTCTACCAGGCCGGGATCTTGTTTGATGTTGATCTTCTGAAAGATATCAGGCGATTGTTTTGTACTGGGGGCATTTTCACCCTGAGGTGACTGTGCTGAAGCCAACTGATAAATCAGCAGGAAAAAAACCGGAATCAGATAGTTTTTCATATTGGATCGACTTCAGCACACAAAGATAACCAGAAAACAGAGATATCCGGCGGAAAAATGAGAAGAGAGGCAACCAATTTACATTCCCGTAAGATAATGGACGGGGCTTACCTTAATGAACCGATTTGCCGGGACCAATCCGTTTTTTCATATCACTTTTTACCCTACTTTTGTTGCCGAAAGGAAAGGAACATGTCGAAAAAACTATATATTGAAACATATGGGTGCCAGATGAATGTGGCGGACAGTGAAGTGGTTGCGGCGGTAATGAGGGAGAAGGATTATATCCTTGCCCCGCATGCCGAAGCTGCCGATGCCATCCTGATCAACACCTGTTCGGTGCGTGACAATGCTGAGCAGCGCATCTGGGGAAGACTTGACCATTTCAGGAGTTTCAAAAAGAAGAACAGGAAGTTGATTGTAGGCATCATCGGATGCATGGCCGAACGATTGGCCGGGAAAATCCTGGAACACCCCGGGGTGGATCTGGTCGCTGGTCCGGATGCGTACCGTGATCTCCCTTTCCTTTTTGACAAAGCTGAAAGGGGAGAAAAAGCCCTCAATGTGGAATTGTCGGAAATTGAAACTTATGACAGGATCACACCGGTCAGGATAGGGGATGCTGCCATTTCCGGTTTTGTATCCATTACCAGGGGATGCAACAATTTTTGTACCTACTGCATTGTTCCATACACCCGGGGGCGGGAGAGAAGCCGTGATCCAGGGGATATTCTGCGTGAAGTATCCGACCTTTCTGCCAGGGGATACAAGGAAGTAACCCTGCTGGGGCAGAATGTGAATTCATACAAATGGTATCGGGAGGGAGAAAGCAAATCGGTCAGGTTCTGGGACCTCCTTGAGATGGTTGCCTGTGTCGATCCGCAGATGAGGATCCGGTTTACCACCTCGCATCCCAAGGACATGTCCGATAAGATTCTGACGAGGATAGCAAAATTCCCCAACATATGCAGACACATCCACCTGCCCGTCCAATCGGGCAGCTCACGGATTCTGAAACTGATGAACCGGAAATACGACCGGGATTGGTATCTTGACCGGATCAGGGCAATCCGGGAAATCATTCCCGATTGCGGCATTTCAACCGATGTTTTTTGCGGATTCTGTACCGAAACAGAGGAGGACCACCGGCAAACCCTGACGTTAATGCAGGAGGTGAAATTTGACATGGCCTTTATGTTCAGGTATTCCGAACGCCCGGGGACCTATGCACATCAGCATCTTCCCGATGATGTTCCCGACACGGTCAAAGCAGAGAGACTGGATGAGATCATCCGGCTGCAGAACCGGATATCCCTGCAGAGCAATAAGCAGGATGTGGGAAAGTGTTTCGAAGTACTGGCGGAGGGGGTTTCAAAAAAATCGCAGGAAATGCTTTTCGGACGCTCCTCGCAGAACAAAGTGGTGGTATTCCCCCGCGGAGAGGTTCAGCGTGGGGATTATGTGCAGGTAAGGATCACCGGATGCACGCAGACTACCCTGATTGGTGAGAGAGTTGAGGTTGAACCATGAATGTATAATTGTAAAAACCACGTTTTCATGGGAAGAATGATGAATGAATTCAACGATTACCGCCAGCGGATGAACGAAAAGATCCTGGCTTCCGATAACAAGGTATTGAAACGGATTTACGGCATCGACACCCTGGCTTACCAGGAGGGGGCACTTCCGGTTAAGGTGAAGGAGATGCTCGGACTGGCTACTTCGATGGTATTGCGTTGTGATGACTGTATCCGGTATCACCTGGGGAAGTGTCATGAATCGGGAGTCACTACGGAAGAGATTTTTGAAGTGTTTGCCATCGCCAACCTGGTAGGCGGAACCATTGTTATTCCGCATACCCGCCGGGCTGTTGAATATTGGGAAGAATTAACGGATCCTGAATAATTTTACATAAATTTCACAATCCATCTCTTTTTTGTGAATGCGATTTGCCTTATTTTTATTCCTGAATAATCAGGAGTAAAATGAATGAAATAAGCCGTATCGGAAGGAGAGATTTTATCCGGAATGTGTCCATGTTGTCAGGACTTCTGTTTGTTCCCGGAAGCTTTTTAAAAGAGAATTCCCGTCAGACCAAGGTCAGGATGAAACTGGGAATGGTTACCTACCAGTGGGGAAAGGATTGGGATATTCCCACCCTGATCAAAAATCTGACGGCTGCCGAAATCCGGGGTGTGGAACTGAGGGTAGATCATGCCCACGGAGTCTCTCTATCCCTTTCAAAGGAGGAGAGGAAAGAGGTACGCAGGAAATTCCGGGACAGCCATATTGAAATCGTCGGATTAGGGACCAACCAGCAATTTGATTTTCCTGACAGGGCAAAGTTGTTGGAATCTGTAGAAATCACCAAGGAATTCATCAGACTGAGTCATGACATCGGCGGATCAGGGATAAAGGTGAAGCCTAACCAGTTCCATGCGGGTGTCCCCAAATCGCGCACTGTGGAGCAAATTGGACGTTCACTGAGCCAATTGGCTCGATATGCCGTTGATTACGGGCAGCAGATCCGTTTGGAGGTACATGGTGAGGAAACCCAGGAGATTGAAAACATCAGGGCCATTATGGATGTGGCTGATCATCCGAATGCCACGGTCTGCTGGAATTGCAATCCGGAGGATTTGCACGGGAGCGGAATTGAACGCAACTTTAACCTGCTGAAAGACCGTTTCGGGGATACCTGCCATGTAAGAGAACTGGATGATCCTTCCTATCCTTACCAGACTCTCATGAACCTGCTTGTGGGGATGAATTACAAAGGATGGATATTGCTGGAATGCCGCACCGATCCTGCCGACAAGGTATCCGCGCTGATCGGCCAGAGAAAAATTTGGGAAGGGATGGTGGAAAAAGCTAAAACTTTGTAGATTTGCAGCCTGAAATTCAGTTGCCTCTTTAGCTCAGCTGGTAGAGCAGCGCATTCGTAATGCGCAGGTCGTGGGTTCGAATCCCATGAGAGGCTCCAAAGGAGACCGATTGGGATGAGAAGCCTGTCCGCCGCCTGGCGGAAATCCCATGAGAGGCCTCATTATTATCCAAGATTTATTCAAGATTAATTACCAAAAAAATCAGAAGGGAGTGATCTCTTTTCCCCCGGGCTACATATACAGCATAAATCAGGCAGACAGGCTTGGAGACAAAATGCTGCCTGCACGCCAGGTCCTTCATCTGAATCCTCCCGGGAATTTTGGCCGTCGTTTGGAAATCAGGGGTTCCAGTCCGGAATATGGTGAATTATCCCTATTTTTGGAATAAATACCATCAACCATGAAAAGAAAAGTACTGTGTGTGGGAGCTCTCTGCTTAATGGTTCTGACAGGCTGGACGCAGAACCGGATCCATTCCTTTGCACTGGGGAAGACCGACTTTCTGCTCGACGGAAAACCTTTCCAGATCATTTCGGGAGAGCTGCATCCTGCCCGCATTCCTGCGGAGTACTGGAGACACCGGATTCAAATGGCAAAG
>CAYWTT010000301.1:0-5338 GCA_964461245.1 uncultured Prolixibacteraceae bacterium
CACTTTCAGTTGAACGCACTGGCGAGCGCGGAAACATTGCCGATCAACTGAAAGTGGCTGATGCATTCCATCCATCAGCCACTTTCAGTTGATCGGCAATGTTTCCGCGCCCGCCAGTGCGTTCAATTTCCGATTCAGGAATGCCCAGAAATTTTTCTAATGTTCTCCATTCGGCGTCGGTTGCCACGTGCCAGCCTTTGGGGCAAATTTTTCCGGAAGCGGCTGCATATCCGTTATACAGAAAACCGTACTTTTTCGCATGTGCAGGATTATTGTCGTAAATGGCGTAGGCTCCATGTTTTATTTTCGGCCAGTCCAATTCGGGCCCCGTGGGTATAAAAGTCGTATCGTTGTATTGTGTGGTGCGCAGGTTTTCTTTCATCCAGTATTGTCCGCCAATTTTTATTACGTTGTACCGGTTACTGTCGAGGTCGAAAACATAAAGCAAATCATCTACTTTCTGAATCGACTTTTGTTGTTGGGCGCCGGTTTGCCTTCCTGCCAGCGGCGGAATATGCGCCGGAGTTTTCACCACTGAAGAATTGCTTATTGGTGGTGTTGAGTTTAAACTTGCCACCATAACAGGCTGTGAATTGCTTCCGGGATTTATTTTACTCAGGTTGGCTTCACCAATGTAGAGGTTTGTTTCTTTTGCTTCCTGCGAAAGATAGACAAGCCAGCTTTTAGTGTTTCTTGTAAACCACAGAAGTTTGTTGTCGCCATTATCAAACTTTACGGAATATCCGTTTGCAGTAAGCTGACCTCTGACTGTTTCAAGGGAAAAACTGGTTGAAGCTGGCATGGAATACACTTCAACAGGTGTAACTTCAATGTTCTTAAATTCGGTTGACATTGAGAGGAAAGAACCTGCCGCTGCCACCGAAAGTAACCGTTTATCCTGTTTACTGCCTTCGGGTAGCTGAATACCCAACATTTGAGTTTGAGTTGCAGGGACAACATTTTTCTGTGCGAAAACAAATGCAGTTATGGAAACCAATAAAAAAGTATAGAATAGCTTTTTCATGACAGTGATTTTATATGTTTTCATTTTTTAATTGTATTTGTTGCCGGTTTTGCAGAAGGTGTTCCGGATGTTACCGGAATCCCGCCCTTATCCACAATTTCCTGGAGCGCTTTAAAATCAATTATTTTCAGGATATCGTTTTTTGCATTCAGGCAGGCAACCTGTGGTTCATAAATGGTAAAATGAACATCAATAAAGTGGGGTGTGTATTTGGGGGCTTTTGGATTGTAATAATCAGAGTTGGGCTTGATAATCCAATTTGCATATTTTCCTTCAGGAAAGCTTTCAAATTCTGAAGGTGGCCCACCTCCGGTGATTTTTGCAGGTTCATTTAAGATTTCTTCCGGGGAGTTGTTTAGAAAATCGTCAATATTCTGAATCGATTTTCCGTAATACGATTTATCTCCTTCAATACGCTCTCTGGCATATTCTGCTTCCTCAGGAGTCGGATTTTTCCAATTATTAACTGTTACTTCTATTTGTTCCTGATAGTATTTTCTGAGTTTTTCCAGAAACTCCTTCTTGGTCATGTAAACAAAAGGCAACTCCCGGTTTTTTGTAACAATGTGATGAAAGTGAGTTGTATCGCGAACAATATAAACCGTATCAGTCATTGTCCAGTAACCTTTTTCGTTCCATACCGGCTTATGTTTGATGGTCCCAAAAACATCGGTTTCAGGGTCTTCCTCATCGACACTCTTTTTCACAAAAAAACTCGACGGATAATCCCATTGGTTTATGCAAATTTCAATCATTGAATGAGTTTCGGCAATTTGCTCCATTTTGTTCAGGTGGTTGCAATAAAAATACATCAGAAAAAAAGTGGCCTGATACCGGTTTCCAACATCAACCCCGTTGGGCAAATATGGTAACGGCGGATAATGTGCCGGACCGTAACCTATATTCATCCCTTTGGGCTGGTAATTTTCAACCACTATCTTCATTAATTTTTGTGTAACAGCCTGCTGTTTTTCGAGGTCGGCTTTTGAAATTCCACTGACCGAACCTTTGTCGGGGCCTTTGTAAACTCCCGGAGCGTTGATAATTTCATCAGGATTGCAATTCTGGCCAAAAACCGAAAAGTTTACGGCCAAGGTCAATACAAATGCAACCAGAATCCTTCTCAAGTGAATGTTATTGAAAATCATCATGTTGTGTTGTTTAATTTTCAATCAGAAAAATGCCACCTTTTACTCCAACATCGGTAACTCCTTCGCTATCGAACCCGATGAACGCTCCAACAACAGCTTCTTTTTGAGTTTTGCCCTGCGATTCGGCGTGAAACACAGTGGTTGTAAAAATTATGAATAGTATAAGTTGTAATCTTTTCATACGATTTCGATTTTTAATAATTAAGCCGGGTTAAAACTAATTCCAAGACAAGTGCTTTTTTCTCCTGTAAAAACAGGAGTGAATTAACTTGCTGAAATTGCTTAATTTGGGGTCATTGGTAATACACGTTTAAAATGTACAGGAATAAGCGTTATATACTCTCTCTACTTCTTATTTTGATTGGGTTGACCATTTCGGCCCAGCAAAACCTTGCCGACAGTGTTAAACTGCTGCTTACGCAGGAATTACCTGATACAACCCGTGCTTACAATATGGTTATGCTCGCCATGTACACCGAACCGGTTGATATGGATAAAGCACATACCATTTATAAGGAAGCTGTTGACTTTTCGCTATCCAGGAATTTACACTATTATGCCGGTCTGGCGCTGTATTACGAGGTCACACCCTACCATCAATCGGGTAACCGACTAAAGGAGAGGGAGAATCTTTTCCGGGCAATAGATTTACTGAAAAACGCGGAACATCCGAAAGCCAAGGCACAGCTGGGGAATGCTTATGGTGGTCTTGCAAACTATTACCAGGCCATTGAAAAAACCGATTCGGCTGTTATTGCTTCACTCAATTCCATAAAAATTCTGGAAGAGCTTAAAAAATACAGAAGCCTTGCTATTAGCTGCATGAACCTGGCAATGACATATCAACGGCTCAAACTTCCGGAAAAGCAAAAAGAATATGTTGAAAAAGGGATTAATTATGCAAGACTATCGGGTGATAATGACATTATCATGCTTTCGTTTCTGCAGAAAGCCAACTACTTAGTTGAAATGAGAGATTTTACCGGTGCAAAAGCCAGCGCCGATTCGGCAACTCCTTATTTCAGCGAAAAATATGATTTTTCAAGGAGGCAAAATTATTACCTGTTAAAAGCCGGCACTTTTCAGAATGTAAATCAATATGACAGCGCTATCAGTTATTATCAGAAAAGTTATGAAAATGCAAAGCAAGTGAGTTCGCGTTGGAACATGACAGAACCGCTGATGCAGATTGGTTATATTTATTTACAGCAAAAAGATTACAGTCAGGCTGAAAAGTTTGTTAAAATGGGGCTCGAAATTGCTGAAGCCGATTCAATCCTCATTTTTATAAAAGAGGGTTATGGAACGCTCAGTGACATTTATGCGGCAACCGGAAAATACAAAGAGGCATTTGAATTGCTCGGAAAATATAATGAGCTGAAAGACACACTCCAAAGTGAAGACAGAAAAAAGTTTGTATTGAATCTTGAAAAAAAGTACGAAACTGAAAAGAAGGAAACTCTGGTAAAACTACAGGAACTTGAAATTGCCAAACGAAGAAGCATCAATCACGGACTTCTGGCGCTGACGACGGCAATTGTTATCATACTTGTTTTGGTTTACAGAAATTTCAAACACAGAAATCGCCTGCAGGAAGAAAAGATTCAGCAGCTTGAAACAGAAAAACAACTTTCGGCTACCGAAGCAGTGCTGAAAGGGGAAGAACAGGAACGCACCCGCCTGGCAAAAGACCTCCATGACGGTTTAGGAGGACTTCTTTCCGGCATAAAATATTCATTTACATCTATGAAAGACAATTTAATAATGACTCCGGAAAATGCACGGATGTTTGAACGGAGCCTCGATATGCTTGATACTTCCATTCACGAAATGCGCCGTGTTGCGCACAACCTCATGCCCGAATCAATCTTCAGGTTTGGACTTGATTCGGCATTGAGTGATTTTTGCTCGACAATTAATGATAGCGGTGTTTTAAAAATTAAATACCAATCATTCGGACTTGAGAATGCGAAACTCAACCATACAATTTCGGTATCGGTTTATCGCATTGTGCAGGAGCTTGTAAATAATATCCTGAAACACGCCCAGGCACAACAGGCATTGGTTCAGGTTACTGTTTCTGAAAGTTTATTACTCGTTGACGTGGAAGACGATGGGGTAGGTTTCGACACAACAGAGCTTAATAGCCGCAAGGGAATTGGCTGGAGCAACATCCAAAGCCGGGTTGATTACCTGAATGGCAAACTCGATTTAAAATCGGACCCTGGCGAAGGAACAATTGTACACATTGAAATCAGACTTTTGTGAAAATCAGGTTATTCATAGTTGACGATCATTATTTGGTAATCGAGGGAATCCGTTCTTTGCTGAACAACGAGCCTGAGATTGAATGGGTGGGCCATGCGATGAACGCTGCTTCATGCCTTGCTTTTCTTCAGAAATCGCAACCCGATGTAATTTTAATGGATATCGGACTCCCTGATAAAAGCGGAATTGAATTATGCCGCGAAGTAAAAACCAAATACCCGGGCATTCATATTTTAGGATTAAGTACATTTAATCAACGCAGTTATATTGAAAAAATGCTTGAAAACGGAGCCAGTGGCTACCTGCTGAAAAATGCGGGGAGAGCGGAGCTTTTGAAAGGCATTGAATTGGCCATGCTGAACAAATCATTTATGAGTCACGAAGCAGCAGTAACTTTACGAAATATTGGTGAGGATAACCTTCCTGTGTTAACTCACCGTGAAAAAGAAGTACTTCAGTTGATTGCAACAGGCCTTACAAACCAGGAAATCGCGGATAAACTTTTCATTAGTAACACAACAGTAGAGACACACAGAAAAAACCTGCTTCAGAAATTTGGGGCAAAAAATGTAGCTGTATTAATAAATCTTGCAACAAAAAAGGGATTTGTCATTTAATGTTTTTAGATATTTATTGCTAAAAACTTAATATATAATTTTTTACAACTACAACGGGACTTACTGAGGAAGGAACAAAAATGTTGGCTTTTAAAACTATCACAATTCAGGTTGCAACTTCCAACTGTCTGGGGAGCCAGACAAGAAAGGTCAGATGCAAATCTGGACTTTTTTAGTATGTATTCCGATGAGATTTTTTGTCTACATCCTTTACAGCAGATCGCTGGACCATTTTTATATTGGTCAGACTCAAAGCCTGGATGAACGGATCAGTAATC
>CAYWTT010000302.1:0-5323 GCA_964461245.1 uncultured Prolixibacteraceae bacterium
CCTTACCGATTCATACTGTCAATTCTTGAATAGTGAGCTTTATGTAAAGAATCTTCATATTTCCGAATATGAGATGGGTACCTGCAATAACCACATTGCCAAAAGAGACCGGAAATTGTTGCTTCAGAAAAGGGAATTGCAGAAATGGCAGAGAAAGATCAAGGAAACCGGACTGACCATTATTCCATTGAAGCTGTTTATCAACGAGAAGGGAATGGCCAAGCTGGAAATTGCACTTTGCCGGGGTAAAAAAATCTATGACAAACGGGAATCCATCCGGGATAAAGATACGCAAAGGGAGATGGACCGGAATTGGAAAATGATGCAATAAAAAGAATTTCTGAACCGGCATTTTACACCGATTCCATGTTCCCGGCAGGAACAATGTCCATTCCTTTATATTTCAGCAAAAGGTTAGCCACTGCCAGGGTATCTTTTTCACAGTACCGGACGATCCTGTCCAGGTCGTTTTCTGTATAATAGACCTGTGCGACCTGACTGCCATCGATGTCGTCCTTTGGGGTGGGAATCCCAAAAAGGGCACACAGGAGGGCCAGCGAGGTGTAATGTTTGTAATCGCCGAATTTCCAAAGCTGAAGGGTGTCCATCAGCAGATCTTTTACCTCCCAGGGTTTTGCACCGGCAATATTGAGAACTCTGGGGAGTTCCAGCCCATGGATAAGCATTCGGCGGGATATCCACGGAAAATCAAATTCCTGCCCGTTGTGGGCGCATAATCTCTTTTTCCCGGCCTTTTCAAACCTATCCAGGGCGCTGGCAAATTCCTCGAGCAAAATTTTTTCATCACTGTTGTAGAACGATTTTACCCGGTAATGCCACTCTCCTTTTTTCTGATAGAGGTATCCTGTCGCGATGACGATGATCCGGCCAAATTCAGCATAAATACCGGCCCGGTTATAGATCTCAGCCGATGTGATTCCTTCACTTACCAGGTTTTTTGCTTTATCATCCCATAATTTCTGCCAAAGAGGGGATAAATCTTCATACCGGGGCAGGCTGGGAACGGTTTCGATGTCGAGAAACAAAACTTCCTCAATGTTCAGTTGGTCAAGCATGGCTTTTTTTCTCTTTTTTCAGGATTTGTTTAATGTAATGGGTGAGGATTTCGATGGCTTTCTGATTTAACCCTCCCTGGGGCACAATGATGTCAGCGAAGTTTTTGGTAGGTTCAATAAACTGAAGGTGGCTGGGCCTAACCGTCTTTTCGTACCGGTCGAGAACCGTTTCCACATCCCTTCCCCGTTCCATGATATCTCTCCGGATAACCCTGGAGAGCCTGACATCAGGAGAACAATCCACATAGACTTTCACATCCATCAATTTACGCAAGTTTTCATCGGCCAGGCATAAAATCCCTTCGACAATGAGCACATGGCGCGGTTCAATGAGAACCGTCCCTTCCTGCCTGGTGCAGGTTATGAATGAGTATGTTGGCTGAAGAATGGGTTTACCCTCTTTCAAAGCACTGATGTGTTCCGTCATTAAGGAAAATTCAATGGCATCGGGGCGGTCATAATTTTTTTTCCTCCTTTCTTCCAGTGACATGTGACTGTTATCATAATAATAAGCATCCTGTGTCATAACAGCTACTTCCCCTTCAGTGAAAGATTCCACAATTTTATTGACCACAGTGGTTTTCCCGGAACCGGTACCTCCTGCTATTCCAATTACGAGCATTTCCTTTAAGACTTTTGTTAATAATCCTGGCAAAAAACGGTAATTTCCGTTTTGACAGCTAAATTAGTTTTAATTTCGCATGATTTTTTACAAACTGTCATTTTAAAGAAAGAATCATGGCTCAGTTATATCCGTTAAAATTTGTACCTATCCTGAAAGAACGTATCTGGGGTGGGAACCGTCTTCATTCGGTATTGAACAAAAATACCGGCGGCAGGGAATTATGCGGTGAAAGCTGGGAGCTTTCTGCTGTCGAAGGACATATTTCGGTTGTTTCCAATGGCTTTCTCGCGGGGAATGACTTGCAGGAGGTGATTGAGATTTATATGGGGGATCTGGTGGGAGAGAAGGTTTATGATAAGTTTGGCGTGGAATTTCCCTTACTGATCAAATTTATCGATGCTGAAAATGACCTTTCCATTCAGGTTCATCCCAATGACGAGTTGTCGAAAGTGCGCCATAATGCATACGGGAAAACGGAGATGTGGTACATTCTCGAGGCAGATCCGGGATCGGTGCTGAACTCGGGATTCAACCAGCCTGTCGACAAAGAAAAATATCTTGCTTACTTTCATGCGGGAAGGCTTACTGAGTTACTGAACTTTGAACAGGTGAAGCAGGGGGATGTTTTTTTCATACCTGCCGGACGGGTCCATGCAATCGGAAAGGGCATTCTGCTGGCTGAAATTCAGCAGACCTCCGATATTACTTACCGGATTTTCGATTATAACCGGAAAGATAAAAAGGGAAAAGAACGGAAACTTCACACGGAACTAGCTCTTGATGCCATTGACTTCAGTGTCAGGGATGAGTATAAAACGCAATATTCGGTGGAAAGAAACAGTTCTTCCAAGATTGTGGAATGTGAATATTTCACCACCAATGTGCTGGAAATAGATCAGCCTGTAGTCAAGGATTATTCACAGCTTGATTCCTTTATCCTGTATATCGGAGTGGAAGGAAGTTGCGTCCTGTCCTGGGAAAAGGGATCGGAAGAGATCACCAAGGGCGAAACCATTCTGGTGCCGGCAAGCCTGGAAGAGTTTGAACTAACCCCGAAGAAAGGAACTACCCGGTTACTGGAAGTCTATATTTCCTGAAAAGAGTATGGTGATGGAGATTAAACAGGCAAAGTTTCTGGTCAGCAATTCGGTCGTTGACAAATGCCCTCCGGCAAACAGGCCTGAATATGCTTTTATCGGCAGATCCAATGTGGGGAAATCATCACTGATCAATATGCTGGCTGGCATCAAATCTCTTGCTAAAACGTCGGCAAAACCCGGAAAAACACAATTAGTAAACCATTTCCTTATCAACGAAAGTTGGTATCTGGTCGATCTGCCGGGATATGGCTATGCGCAGGCCCCTAAAAGTGAACGGGAAAAATGGGAGAAAATCCTGCGGGAATACATACTTCAAAGGGCGAATCTCTGTTGTCTTTTTGTGCTGGTCGATATCCGTCACGAAGCACTGAAAAAGGACCTGGAATTTATGGAGTGGCTGGGTTCCAACCAGGTCCCTTTTGTTGTGGTCTTTACAAAGTCTGACAAATTGCGTGCAGATGAAATCGAACTGGCCGTGCAGAAATACATGGAAATGGTGAGCCGGATTTTTGAACCTCTTCCCGGAAGGTTCATTACCTCTTCGGTCGATTTCAGGGGAAAAACGGAGATATTGGATTTCATTGAAAAAATAAACCAGGATTTCTGAAATGTACATTCACAATAAATATGCAAGGAGTAGGGATTCAATCCGATGTTACCTGTAAAAAAACTATCTTTGTAATATCTTCCGACTCTAATTTCAAACAGACATATAATGGGAACCAAAAATCATCCGCTTAAAGTATTTACCTGTCGAAAATCCAGTTACCTGGCCGAAGAGATCTGTAGCAACCTGGGTATTGAGTTGGGGAAGAGTTCCTGCCCCGTATTTTCTGACGGTGAGTTTGAACCCTGTTTTGAAGAGACCATAAGGGGATCGCATGTTTTCATTGTCCAATCGACCCCGCCGCCGACAGACAACCTGATGGAACTGTTGCTGATGATCGATGCAGCCAAGAGGGCCAGCGCCTATAAGGTCATAGCAGTAATTCCCTATTTTGGATATGCAAGGCAGGACCGCAAAGACAAACCGCGCGTTTCGATCGGGGCCAAACTGATGGCTGACCTTCTTTCAGCTGCGGGAGTGGACCGGGTAATTACCATGGACCTCCATGCCGATCAGATACAGGGATTTTTCAATGTACCTGTGGATCACCTCTTTGCTTCCGCAATTTTTATCCCCTATATCCGGAATATGGGACTGAAGGATATCACGATCGCTTCTCCCGATGTGGGAGGCACCAAACGGGCCAATACATACGCCCGGTTGCTGGAGTCGGATATGGTGATCTGTCATAAGTCGCGTGCCAAGGCCAATGTGGTCGACAGTATGACCCTGATCGGTGAAGTGGCAGGAAAAGATGTTATTATCGTGGATGATATGATCGATACGGGAGGTACCATTTCCAAAGCTGCCAAGCTGATGCTTGAAAAGGGGGCCAACAGTGTCAGGGCATTTGCTGCTCACGCCGTTCTCTCCGGAAATGCCATTGAGAATATCAACAATTCTGTGCTGGAAGAGGTCTATTTTACCAATTCCCTCCCCCGGAAAAACGATTCCCCCAAAATAAAATACATCTCTATTGCCGATGCTTTTGCCATGGCTATTGAAAGAGTTTATAAAAATAAGTCAATTAGTTCATTATATTTCAAGTAAATACTATCTTTGCCCCGCTTTTTCAAAAACGGCATCTGAAATATTATGCATGCTGTTAGTCTCGTCTAAGGCGAGAAAGACTGAGTACCATAATTAAAATTTAAAATTTATCATGAAATCATTAGAAATTAGTGGAAAGATCCGGGAAGTAACCGGAAAAAAAGATTCCAAAAAACTGAGAGACCAGGAGTTGGTACCTTGTGTATTGTATGGTGGAAGTGAAAACATCCACTTTTATGCACCTTTCAGCAGTTTCAGGGCATTGGTGTACACTCCCGATGTATTTGTGGTGAACCTGAACATTGAAGGTAAAATGTATCAGACCATCCTTCAGGATATGCAATGGCATCCTGTGGAAGAACAGCTGGTTCATGCCGATTTCCTGCTGATCAACGATAAAAAGCCGGTAAAACTGGAACTTCCGGTCAATATCCTGGGTACAGCCAAAGGAATCAAGGTCGGGGGTAAACTAAAGGTGAACATCCGAAAGATTAAAGTCAAAGGTTTAGTGAAAGACTTACCTGATGCCATTAACGTGGATGTTTCTGACTTGGACCTGGGGCAGAGCTTAAAAATAGGCGACCTTCATATTGAAGGCGTTCAGTTCCTGGCCAGTAAAACCAATGTGATCGCCACTGTTTCGATTACCAGGGCTGCCAAGGCTGCACAATCGGGAAAAGAAGCCAAGAAATAATTAATTTTTTTACATTTGAAATATCTGGTTGCCGGATTGGGCAATATCGGAAAAGAATACGACAATACCCGCCATAACATTGGCTTTATGATATTGGACGCCCTGGCAAGTGCGTCCAATATTGTTTTTGAGGATCGTCGGTATGGATTTGTGACGGAATACAAATTCAAA
>CAYWTT010000303.1:0-5317 GCA_964461245.1 uncultured Prolixibacteraceae bacterium
TATTTGGTGCCTTATACTGCGCCGGTAATTGAAGGGCCGATACAAACAAGAAATGATGGTGATCCTTCTATTAAATATTCAGGGACATGGACAAATCTTTCCCAAGGGGGTAATTACAATAATGATGCGACATATTCCAGTACCATTGGGAGCTCCTTTACCTTTACATTTACCGGAGATGGAATTGCCCTTTATTTTAAAACAGGGTCAACGTATGGAGCTTTTGATGTTTACCTGGATGATATGACAAATCCTGTAGCGACTAATGTCAGTGTAAAAACAGCGGCAACTCTGTACCAGCAAAAGGTATTCGAGAAAGCGGGGTTAACTTTTAAATCGCATACCTTAAAAGTTGTGATAGCGGCGGGAGCGAATACAATTTTTGATTACCTGGTCTATACTGTTCCTCAGGATGTTCTGCCAAGCGGGAACTACATTTTTGAAGCGAAGGATACTTTGGTTCTTAAAGATAGGGTTGTGAGCATTGAGAGTTTTGTTCCTGTTGTTCATTAAACACCTTTCGGATTCTGAAATCTGAAAAAGTTGTATAAGTACCTGAAATGAATTTTCTTAAAATTCAATAAATTGACCATAGGCCTGGGATTTTCTCCAGACCTATGGTCAATTCTTAATATAATCTGACAATGAAAGGCCCTGCTTGAAAGATAATCACGCTTTCATATCGTGGGCTTTAGGGAATATTGTGTCTGGTTATGGTCGGTATCCTATTCATTACAATAAGACATAATAATCATAAATTTATCAGCTATGAAGTCAAAGGCATTTTTTCTTTTTTTCTTTCTTTTTTTTATCGTTTTGTTTTCATGTAAATCAAATGAGGAAGAAATGGTTATCCCTGAACCTGAAATACAAGGGATACTTCAGGTTTCACCCGATGGCATCTTTATGCGAAACAACAAGCCCTTCTACGGAATGGGGATTAATTATTTTAACGCGTTTTATCGAACCATTCAAAATTCATCAGATAAATCGTATAAAGAAGGGCTCAAATATTTAGGAAACAACAAAGTGCCTTTTATCCGGTTTTCAACCAATGGTTTTTGGGCCAACGAGCTTAAATTGTACCAGACAAACAAAGCCCGGTATTTTGAATTACTTGATGAGTTTGTAAAAACAGCTGAAGAAAATAATGTGGGGTTGATCCCTTCATTGTTCTGGTATTACATATCGGTACCTGATCTGGTGGGCGAACATGCTAACCAGTGGGCTAATCCTGAAAGTAAAACCATTGCTTTTATGCGCACTTACACTGCGGATATGGTTAAAAGATATAAAAACTCACCCGCGATCTGGGCCTGGGAATTTGGTAACGAAATGAATTCGTATGTAGATTTTTTGGGCCAGGCAGCAACTGATTGGTTGCCAAAGGTGAGCATTTCAATGGGAACTCCTGCACAAAGGACAAAAGACGACATTATTACCACTGAGATTCTTTGTTCTGCGCTCCATGAATTTGCAGCTGAAGTACGAAAATATGATCCGGACAGAGCTATTTTTAGTGGAAATGGCATGCCGCATCAAAGCGCCTATCACCTTCATGTGTATAAAAACTGGACGCAGGATTCTACAGCCGAGTTTACAAAAATATTAGGGGAGCATAATCCTTCATATATAGGCACAGTAACCATTCATCCGTACCCTTCATTTGAGTCTAAATATTTTATGGGGATCAACGCGAACCTTTCCCGGATTATCCAGGAAGCGGTGCGCTCGTCAAAAGAATTGAAACAGCCATTGTTCGTGGGTGAATTTGGCTCTCCAAAAACACTGGGTGCAGAAAAAGAAGCCGAAAAGTTTTATGATCTGGTGAATGCGATAATTGACCACAAGGTACAGCTTTCGGCGTTGTGGGTGTTTGACTTTTCACCTCAGGATGCCGATTGGAATGTCACCCCATTAAATAGCAGGGAGTATCAGCTGCATGAAGTTATTAAAGTAAATGCCAGGTTTAGAGAAGAATATGGACTAAAGTAAAATAGTTTAGTTATCAGGAAATGAAATTCGGACAATTGATGTTTGTATTGGTTTTTGTATGGCCAAGCATGGCATGTGAAGCCCAGCCTGCAGAACCTGATTTGAAGTCTTTCCCGACAGCTGAAAGCCTTCTGAAGAACAATTATATTACAGAAGGAAATCACACGCGGCTCGATGCCGTTTTTGTGAAAGCACAGCAGGGCGGGAAACTGGTGATTGGAGCTATTGGCGGTTCCATTACTCAAGGGGCAGCCTGCTCCGATCCAGACAAACGGTATACCGGCGTGGTATTGGCCTGGTGGAAAAAAACATTCCCGAAAGCCGAATTTGAACTGGTCAATGCCGGGATTGGCGCTACCGGGTCGGATTATGGCTCGATGCGCGTGACTCGCGACCTGCTTTCCAAATCGCCCGACTTTGTGATGGTAGATTATGCCGTGAACGATCCCAGTACGAAAGATTATGCCGGATCGTACGAAGGGGTCACCCGGCAAATATTGAATGCGCCGCAACAACCGGCTTTGATGCTTCTTTTTATGATGAAAAAAGACGGAACAAATGCCCAGGAATGGCAGTCGAAAATCGGGAGCCATTATGGTTTGCCAATGGTCAGTTACCGTGATGCCCTGTGGCCTGAAATTCAGGCGGGTCGGCTTACCTGGGAACAGCTTAGCCCGGATGAGGTACACCCTAATGAAGCAGGCCATACTTTGACCGGAGAATTGCTATGCATGGCGCTGGAAAAGGCATATAAGAAATTTGACCCTAAAAATATTCCAGCTATTGCTTCAACTGTTCCGGAACCACTTTACACGGATATGTTTGAATTTACCTCCCTTTCTGACGGGAAGTCCCTTGTTCCGGTTGCCAATAATGGCTGGGTGTTTGACCACTCGGGTAATCCTGGATGGAAAAGCTCTGTTCCGGGTAGTATCCTTGAGTTCGAAATCTGCGGGAAAATAATTTATCTTTCATGTTGGAAAATTAATGGGCCGATGGGCAAAGCCAGTATCACGGTGGATGGCGGCAGTCCGGTAGTTGTAGATGCCTGGTTCGACCAAACCTGGGGCGGGTATCGTTACATGCTCCCGGTCGGAAAAAATTTGTCATCGGGAAAACATACAGTCCGGGTGGAATTGCTGGCAGAAAAGAATATGCAAAGTACCGGGACTGAATTCAAAATCTTTTGCCTTGGGTCGGCAGGAATCGGGAGATAAGATTGTTTAGATTTGAAGATGAAAAAAGAGCATATGAAGAATTTGCTGAAATCAGGGCTGTCTTTAATTTTTATCGGAATTGCTTTTTCTGTTTGTACTGCACAACCAGAATCTGCAAGAAAGCAAATTATCCTGAAAGTTTATAATGATTCAGTACTGACAGACAATTTTCTGGGAGTGAACGGGGTGTATCACGGGTTTGCTTATATGCCGGAGCAAATCAACCGGGGAATGAATGACGAGGACCGGCAACGTGAGTTTTCGCGGGTGAAAAACATGGACCTGAAAATTGCGCGAACCTGGTACCGCCCGGACTGGGCATGCGGCGATAACCTGTATAACGACTTCAACTGGGAAACAGATAAAATGAAAGCCTTTTACCAGTGGCTTGACCGGATGAAAGAATTGAAGGTCGATGTCGCCTTACAGGCAGGATGGTGGTTTACCCGCGATACATATTTTCATGTGGCAAAGGACGACAAAAATGATCCGGTAGTCCCGCGCCCGGATAAAGATACCGAACGATTTGCCTTGTGGGTGAAGGAGTCGGTATATCAACTGATAAAAGTGAGAGGATATACCAATATTAAATACCTGGTGCTGTTTACCGAACCGGTCAACTACAATTCGGGGATTGTTCCTGAAGGGTTTACCCAAATCACCTATTACGACAAGGTTTGTACAGCGATACACGATCAGTTGGTTGCATCCGGCTTGAGGTCGAAACTTAAACTGGTTGGCCCGAACAGCGGGAGTACTGATACGGCTGCCTGGATCGGTTGGAGTGTCCGAAACATGGATGAGGTCATCGATATTTATAGCTGGCATGCCTATAACGGTGGACGATGGGACAGCAAAGTCGCTAAGGAATACGAAGGCTGGAAAAGTATCACGGCAGTAGGGCGCGAAAAAATGCAGCATACCGGGAAACCATTCTGGATTGACGAATATGGCGCAAACTGCCCCGATGAAACCGTCCGTTTTAAACCCGACTACGGGAATTACCTTGCTCAGTGCGTGGCTGCTTTTACCAACGAGGGCGCCCAAACGTCGTTGATCTGGTTGATGTTCGACCAACAATACGTTGCCCCGCTGAACGACAGGACCAACAAAGACAGCTTTCACAATGGGGTTCACCGCTGGGGCGTGGTCAAATGGCCGCACGACAATGTTTTGGAACCCGAAAATCCATACCCATCGTGGTATGCTTTCAGTATGATGAGCAAATATTTGGGTGGACGAAATCATACAACCGTGTATAAAACCAGCAGCGCCGACAGTGTGTATGTGGTCGCAACCCGGCCAAACGGAAAAGAAATATCGGTGATGGTCGTCAATGCGAAACATTCACCTCAAATGGTGGAGGTTGAATTTCAGAAAAAGATAAATATGACCTTGAACAGGCATATGTATGACCCTGCCCAAAATGAGGTATCCAAAGAAGCCCTTATTTTGCAGACAGATAAAAAAGTCAGGATTGAAAGCTGTAGCTTTAATGATGAAATTCCTGCCCGAGGCGTTGCCATTTACACAACGATGAAGTAGAATAAATTGTTGGAAAATGCAAAGAGAGATGAAGAGAATAGTCTTGTTCCAATTAATAGGTTTGGTTCTTATTTCCGGGGGCATTCTTGCTCAGAATAACCCGGGCGTTGATGATCCAGCCATCAGGAAGAACAGGTTTCACAATATTTCGCTGGAAATGTCGATGAAACCATTTAAAGTAAACGACAAGGAATATATCCGCAGGGTTGCCGTGGAAGTATTTAAACAGTGGTCAGCCCTGCTTCGCCATGCCGATACTGTGTCGGTAATGATGTGGACCAGCGATGGTTCGGAAATACTGGATTACAAAGGGTCGCTCGATCAGCCGCTGGAATGGGCTCGCTATATGGGAAATCCAAATACTGAACACGAAGTTGGTTCCGGCCCTGAAGAACTTTCCATCCACGAACGGGCATTTTTGTATATGGACAATCCTCCAAATTATACTTATGCCGACTTGAAATTTATCATTCAGGCATTGAAAGAAGCCGGGCGAAAAATTACCGGTAAACCCATTCTGGTTGGTGAAACATTTGATCCGGGGCCTGAATTTGCCAAAT
>CAYWTT010000304.1:0-5313 GCA_964461245.1 uncultured Prolixibacteraceae bacterium
CCTCAGCTTAAAAATATCTTCAATACCGATTACAGATATCCTGGCTCAGGAATCAATGAAGCGGGAAGGTCGGCTTATTTCACACTCACTTTTCACATCTGACCATCAGAGGATTGATCTGAATCTAAAAGTTTTTGCGTAAATTGTGACTAGTTCACCAACTACCGACCATTTAAAAGACGCAAAACCGAGATGAAAAAGCTGTGTATCCTTGCCATCATTTTGTTAAGTTCCTGCGTTTCCCAGCAGCTTAACCGGTTTTCCGGTTTCGCTGATGCAGGATCTTCCTATTGTGAAGCCATGCATAAACTCACCCGGGAGGCCGGGCTGATAGCCATTGATGCCGATAGTGAACTTTTATTGGAAGACCGCGACCTGTTTTCACAGGACGAAAGAAGAGAGATCTATAAAGAGAGGACCCAGGCACTGGAAGAGTTGCTTGCCACTCTTTCCTCCATCAGAGACCATACCTCATTACTGGAAAGGTATTTCACTTCCCTGAGCCAGCTTTCGGGGACAAAGAGCCAATCAGCCCTCAACGGGCAGCTGGAGTCGGTCATTTCCTCCCTGAGATCGATCCATCCCGGGTTGGAAAATGCATCCATCGGGAATGCTTCAGTGAAGGATTTCATGGGAGCAGCTTCCCCGATGATGATATCCGTTTTCAAACAGAAAAAGCTCGGAGAGGAACTCCGCAAAAACGGAGCTACCATCGAGAGGGAACTGGAGTTGCAACAAGCGTTGCTCACTGCCCTGACTGAACAAATGAAATCGGACCTGGAACTTATGCTGAAAATGAAGGATTTTCAGACAGTTTCCCAGCCATTCATTAATGCGGCCAGGATGCCGGATAACTGGAAAGAGAAAAGGAAGGAGATCCTGACCACGTACCTGATGCTCGATGCGGCGGATAAAGCGCGATCAGCTGCCGGCGAGTTGAAAAATGCATGGCTGAACCTGTTGGGAAGTTCTGACGGTATTCCTGATTTCAGGTTACTGTTTGATGATATCGGCGCAATGATCGACCTAGTGGAAATGGTGAGGAATAACCAGGAGAAATGAAGGACAGAGATATAATTCAACCGAAAATCCGGAAATATGGCACCCTATGAATTAAGAGGAATGACGGTAAAGCAGCTGAGCGAAATAAGAAAAGCCATGACAGCGGATGTTTACCGTTGGGAAATTGAGAAATTACCGATGGAAAAGCAAAAGGAGAGTGCATGGATGCTTCACCTCACGCAGACAGCCCTTCTTAAAATGAGGAACGCGGAATTGTCGGCCATACGCGATCAGCTGCTTGTCAATGAAGCCGACCTGACCACCGGGACTAGTCAGTTGCAGCAGGTACTGGACGATCTGACAAAAACTGAGCATATCCTGACCCAGGTAGCCGGCTTTTTAAAGATCGTAGCCCGGATCGTACCTCTCGTATTGGGATAAAAAACCCCGGTCTGTCGGAATCAGCCGGGGTCGGCATGGATATGTCATCTCCACATTGTGCTCAAATTTTCTGTGCTCTTTTTCTGAATAACAAGGATCTGCAGATCAATAGGGAAGCCCCAAACCATTGTCATTTTCCCGCAGGGGAAAGGAATCTTATGCCGGATCAGCGGGACAAACCCCATTTTTTGTTCGGTTTGCTGCCCATTTCAAAAATCAGCACGCCGCCGGCAAGATCTTTATGACGAAGGACCGCCTGATTCAGCGGTTTCCCGTTCAATGTGGCCGATTTGATATAGATATTCTTATCAGACAGGTTGTGGGCTTTCACCGTCAGGACTTTTCCCTTTCCCAGCTGCAGGATGGCCTGTTTCACCGAGGGAGATCCGATAGCGTACTCACCCGAACCCGGGCATACGGGATAAAAGCCGATTGAGGAAAAGATATACCAGGCCGACATCTGCCCGCAATCATCATTCCCGCACAGGCCGTCCGGTTTATTTAGGTACATGTTGTTCATGATCTGATGCACCCGTTCCTGGGTTTTCCAGGGCTTTCCAGCCTGGTTGTACATATAAGCCACATGATGACTTGGTTCGTTGCCATGCACATAGCAGCCGATCAGCCCTTCACGGGTGATATCTTCCGTTTCGGCAAAGTATTTATCAGGCAGATAAAGGGTAAACAGGGAATCGAGATGGTCGCAGAACCGCTCATCCCCTCCCATTTTCCCGATAAGCGACGGAATATCCTGCGGAACATAGAGGGAGTAATTCCAGGAGTTCCCCTCAATAAATCCTTCATTGGCCGTATGCAAAGGATCAAAAGGTTCCTTCCATTTCCCGTCAGCCAGTTTCGCCCTCACAAATCCGGTCTGTTCATCGAAGAGGATTTTCCAGTTCTCAGCCCTTTTTCCGAACCTCTCCGAAACGGCTGAATTGCCAAGAGCCTGGGCCAGCCGGGAGATGGTCCAGTCATCGTAGGCATATTCCAGGGTCATGGAAGATCCATTGGAATTTTTCTCAAAGGGAATATAACCAAGTTTCATGTAGTCATCCAGGTTCCCGTAATAAGGCCGGGAGGCTGATGAAACACAGGCATCCAAAGCATGAACCGGATCAAATCCGCGGATACCGTTGATCCAGGCATCCACGATCACCGGCACGGCATGGTAACCGATCATGCACCAGTTCTCGTTCCCGAAATGGCTCCACACCGGCAATAGTTTGTGAACACTCTGGTCGTAGTGGGCCAACATGGAATTGATCATATCCGAGGTTCTTTCAGGCTGTATCAGGGTAAAAAGGGGATGCAACGCCCGGTAAGTGTCCCAAAGTGAAAAGATGGTATAATTGACAAATCCTTCGGCTTTGTGGATGTTATGATCCAATCCCCGGTACTGCCCGTCGACATCCATATACTGAACCGGATTGATAAAGGTATGGTAAAGGGAGGTATAAAAGGTGATCTTCTTTTCCGGTTCAGCGTCAATGGTGATCCGGCTCAGTTCGTTCTGCCATTTCCGTTGCGCCTCATCCTTGACCCGGTCAAAATCAAAATGGGGAACTTCAGCCCGGAGGTTTTTCAGCGCACCTTCCGTGCTGACTGCAGAAAGGGCAAATTTGACACTTATCTGTTCTCCCGCTGCCGTGCTGAAATCGAAATAGGCTTTCAGGTTTTTCCCGGCCATCTCCGGGAAGTTGTGTTCCTGGTCAAACTTTCTCCAAAATCCTTTGTAAACCAGTTCTTCGTCATTCTTACAGCCGAAGTTCTTCACCGGTTTGGAGAATACCATGGCAAAATAGAGATAGCTGGTCCTGGCCCACCCTCTGGTAATCCGGTAACCGGTTACCAGTGTATCATTCTCCACCCGCACATACGACCAGAGTACCTTCCCATCATAATTATAAATGCCGTGATTCAGATCGAGGATAATATGTGCCTCCTTGCTTTCAGGAAAAGTATAGCGGTGGAATCCCACATGTTCGGAAGCCGTCAGTTCAGCATCAATTTGGTAATCGTCAAGCTTGACCCGGTAATATCCCGGTTCGGCCTTTTCGGTCTCATGACTGAATTTTGAGCGGTAGCCGTCTTCAGGATGAGTGGCTGTTCCAGGATTGAGCAGAATCTTTCCTGTGGTAGGCATAAGCAGGAAATCGCCCAGGTCGGAGTGGCCTGTGCCGCTGAAATGAGTATGGCTGAACCCGACAATGGTTTTGTCGTTATACTGGTATCCCGCACAATAACGGTATACGGTCCCTGTATATTTGCCGTTCACGGCATAAGGAATGGTATCTGTGTCGGGACTCAGCTGTACCATCCCGAAAGGCACACATGCTCCGGGGAAAGTATGCCCCATTTCCCTGGTCCCTATAAAGGGATTGACATACCGGGTAAGGTCTTCAACAGGGACTTGCCCTGATGAAATAAAAACTGACGATATCATTGTCAGAAATATAAATAACTTCGATTTCATATTCATTAGACTTAATGAGTTGCTCACTCTATCATTATCATCCAGAATCAGGTCCCGCATATCCGTTTGGCAAATAAAAGCGCAGTTTTTCAACTGCAAGCCACTGGGTAGCACCGCCACATGGCCCCAGTGGTTAAAACCAACGGTCATCCATAAATCTTCCCGTTTTTCATGCAAAGCTCAATAAACCGCTTCACCCTTTCAGGTTTTACGTCGCTTTGAATAATATGGGCAGGTGAAATCATGTATCCACCTCCTTCTCCGAGGATGGAGATCTTTTCGATGATATCCCTTTCCAGTTCCTCATCACTTCCGTTGGGCAATAAATCCTGCTGGTCGATAGCCCCCCAAAAGGCGAATTTTTCGCCGAACCTGCCTTTCATGTCCTGGGGCAGGTGTCCGGGGACACCCGGCTGGACCGGATTGAAAACCTCAAATCCCATTTCATGGATATCGTCGAGCAGATCAGCCACAGCACCATCACAGTGAAGGATCGGGATAATATCTGGGTTGGCTGCCTTAAACCGGTCGTTCATCCGCTTGTAGATGGGTTTCAACTGTTCACGGAAGATTTCCGGCGGGATCAGCAGACTGGTTTGAGTACCGAAATCATCCCCGAACCAGATGGCATCCACTCCCCTCTCTATCAGCTGGAGACCTACCTGAGTCTGGAATTCAGCACATTTTTCGAAAAGAGGGACCACATATTCCGATTCCATCATCATATCGATCAGCAGTTTCTCCATACCAACCAGCTGATGGCCCAGGGAAAAAACGGTCACTTCAATATCTCCGAAAATCAGGTAGTCGTCGTGATATTTTTTTATCAGTGCTTCCGCATCGCGGTAGCGTCCCGGAGCAAAAGGATCGGGGAGGCTGAAGGCATTAATGTCTGCTTTTGTTTCCGCATGAGCGAGCGGATAGCCCACCACCTCCACATAAATAGCTCCCTGCCGCATTTTCATGCCATACTCATTCAGCCAGCAACCCTGCTCGTCTTTTACGATACGGTAATTATCCGAAACGGAAGCACCGGTAACCACTACATCGCTTCCCATGGCCAGGCGCAATTCGTTTGCGCTGATCCGGTAGGTGACATCTTCATACAGGTTGTCGGTATAATGTACCGGGATACCCAACTCCTTACCGAAAAGATCGGCCAACTGGCGGCACAGTTCAAACTGAACGGGGACCCGGTCGGGCAAACCTGGGATCCGTTTGAAGGCTTTCAAAACTCTTTCACGTGGTTTCATATTTCTTTGGTTGTAAAATGTTTCAGTTCCCAATATTACACCGGATAGTTCGCCCTTACTGCGGCAACCGGAGAAGCAATCCTTTCATGGCGGAAGTAATCGCCTGCGAGAAAATGAAGAAGGCGGACAAGCTTTTAATCC